>NC_006969.2 GCF_000010805.1 Rhodococcus opacus B4
GTCGACGACCTGCTGGCTGCTGGACTGCACCCGGACAGACCCGCCCCGCCCGACCCTGTTCACGACCCTGTTCATGACCATGTGCAGCGGCCGCCCGAGGCCGCCCGTCGGATCACCGAACTCGAACGAGAACTGGCACTCGCGCATGTTCAGCTTGCTGCCGCTGAACAGGTCGCTGCCGAACGTGAGCGGGTCATCCAAGCCCAGGCCGTTGTGCTCCGGATGCTCGAAGCCGCGCCCAGACCGGCCGACTCGCCGATGCCGGTCGCCGGCGGCGTCGCCCACACCAACCCACCGCCGGCTGAAGAACCGCCGGCCACCCTTTCACCCGATCGGCGGGCGGAACCGGGCAATCCCCTGACCTGGCTACGAAGACGAATTCTCGGCTGAGGTCACGATTCCCGTGTGCATCGTTTCCCACGTCCACACTGCGCAGTCGGCCGCGAGGTCATGGATCAGTTGGGTAGGCATCGGGTCGAGGCGGCACGAAAGAAGCTTGTCGTGGAATTCCTCCGCCACCTCGGTGACCTCATCGAGCCAGCTCTGTCCGTCGCCCTCGAAGCTTTGATGCGCGGAGTACGTCCACTTTCTCAGGTGGTTGAACAGATCAAACTGCGCGTCGTCCCGGCGGCCGTCACGTGGTTTCACCGGCCGATGCTTACGAGGTTCCGGTGTTGCGGCAGGTGGTTTCGGTTTCGCGGGTGGTGTCTTCCGGGGTGGAGGTGTCCGGGCGGGGGCATGCCACCGGCACGGCCCCTTGCCTCCGGTTGCGATAATGCATTGTGTCCCATCATCTTTGAGCGCCCCGCATTGGCGTTCCGGAGCATGTGTCGGGCACACATCGCGGCCTGCCAAGGCTGGATGACCGCATAGGTCACCAGTTCTGGTCTGTCCGATGCATTGCAACGGTTTCAGTCCATCTCGCCGTGTATGCGGGCCTGACGGATCAACGTTCCCACCGAGCCAGTCGAGATGTTCATCTGGTCGGCGATCTGCCGGTACTTCAAACCTTGTTTGCGCAGTTCCACAGCCTTCTTGCGGCGTTCCTGCGCACGAGCGATGTAGTCGCCTCGGTCTTCGGCGACGAGCCGTTTGATGGTGCTTTTCGAGACGCCGAACTTGTCAGCCAACTCCTGCGCGGTCTGCGTGCGACGCATCACGCGTTCTGCAGCACCCATCAGTCCGTCCCCTCTGCTGCTGCGAACAGTGCCGATCGATCGACCTTCTTGAGCTTCGGCCGCGGCGCGGTGGCGTTCTTCCGTACCGCTTCCGTTTTTGCGCTGCTGCTCACTTTGCCGCGGCGTGCCTGGATTTTCGAGAACTCGGCGGCGGTGAAGGTGCGGTGGGTCCAGTGGGCGACTGATTTGCCGATCTGCTCGGCCTCGGCCCGACTCATGGGGCCGATCCCGTCGTTGGCGTCGAGGGTGAAGTTGGTCAGGGCGGTGAAGTCGGTGACCATCTGCCGCCACACAGTGATCGACGGGTAGTTCTGTTTCCGGATCTCGCGGTAGGCCCATTCCCGGGTGCGGTCGAACAGTTCGACGTTCCGGCCCGTTTCGGTCCTGACCTGTGTCTTGCGGCCGTAGTCCGGTGGGGCGGGGAAACGGTCACCGAGCGCTTTTGCGAGGCCTTTGAGCGAGTACGGATCCGAGGGACCCCAGACCGTCGTCCAGTGCGGGTGGATCGGGTTCTGGGTGAGCTGCTGCGCGTAGCCCTGATCGGCGCCGACCACCGAGGCGATCAGCCCCTGGTTCACCCGGTCGTAGAGCCGCAGCGGGCCCTGTCGGGCTGCCTGGAGGGTGTAGACCGGGCTTTCGAGCAGCCACCACAGGTGCGCGTGCTCGGTCGCGGGATTGATCGTCATCACGGTCGGATCGGGCAGATCCGCGTTACGTGCGGCCCACTGCGCCTGGTCGTCGTCCACGTCGAGCACCAAGCCCAACCTGATCGACGGGGTGCGGGCCGCAATGTAGCGGCGGGTGAGCGCCTCCGCGCGCGGCTGCGGCCACTGCCCGTCCCGGACGTAGTCATCCGTCGCGTGCGGGTATTTGAACCGCCAGCGGTCCAACCAGGCGTCAACAGCAGCGGTCATGACCGCCAAGCTAGGGCCGGATCTGTACCGATCGGGGGAGGCGCGCCGCAAATTATTTAAGAGTCTCGCTAGCAAACCATGTCAGGTGTTGCGGTGGGTTCCGGGTAAACCTCCACCCGAATTATTTAAGAGTCTCGCTAGCTAAGCCCTATCTGATGCTGCGCGGGGGGTCCTTCGCACTGAATCTCAAAGGTGGCCGGCTGAATTTCGTCGCGCGAAAACCTCCCTGGACAGTTCTGGAATTCAGCAAGAGGTGTGTCTGAACTTCGGTGTTTTTTTGGGGGGTGACTCCAGCGGGGTGGGCACAACGCGAACAGAGACCTTGTGTGTACGACGGCGGGAGGTAAGTCGGGTACGGCTCGGACTGCGGTAGAGCAACCGTCGAATCGATTTCGAGCAGAGCGAGCAGAGCAAGATATTCCAAAACTCCGGGGTTCCTCGGCGGCCTCCCCCGTCTGTTTGCTCAACCGAGGGAGACCTGGCGGTCCCGCGTTTCCGGACGCGCGGGACCGCCTACCGCTCGAGCACCCCGAGAGCGACGGAGGCTCCCGGGACCCCGCCCGTGCGGAGAGCAAGATAGGCACTTACCTGACGTAAGTGAGGAGTGACGGTGCGCGAGCGGTCGCGCACCGTTGGTGTTGTTTCGGGCGGAGCAAGATGGAGACTTAGGTGCCCTAAGTCGTCGGAGCCCGGTTCGGGGCGCTGCGCTGGGCCGGTGGAACCTGGTGAGCGCTTACAGCGTCGGGCAGATGCGCGAACTGTCCGATCACCTCCCACAGGCACCGGTGCAGATCTGCGGCTGCCCGGGACTCGGGTGCGGTAACAGTGTCCGATTCCGGAGACCACGAGATCTGTGGGTCGATGTGAGAGACGGCGCGGCTCAATCCGCGCGCCCATTCCCGCAGACCGGTGTCATCGACGAACGGGTCCCAGGCGCGGATCCACGCCGACAACGCCGGCCACCGCAGTTCGTCACTCACCACCGAACACCTCAACACGTCTCCGACTTTGCTAGAGATCCGATCTGTTGCCGTCATCCGCGAGTAGTGAAAGTTCCGAGCAAGCCTCGTTCGAACAGGCACAACCAGCCATACACCGACACACCTCTTGCACTCAGGAGTGAATAGAGGGCTATTTTCGCGCGACGAAATTAGGATCGCGGCTATGACGACACCGCGATGCCCCCGCTGTGACCGCGAGATCGAGAGCAACACCAGCGCCGTGCACGGTCGCGGCCGGCCGCGAAAGTGGTGCTCGGACGAGTGCCGCAAACTCGCCTCGGAGGAACGCCGCGCGGCCGAACGCGGCATCGTCGCGGTGGAGTTGCGCGAGCGGGTGGTCGAGGTCGAGAAGGTGGTGCACCGGCCGGCCACGACGGCTGCATCCATCGACCGCGTACTCGACGACGACCAGGCGCTGCAGAAACTGTTGAACACGCTGCGGCACCGCATCAAGGAAGGCACCTACCGACCCAACCGTGACCCTGGGACTGCAATGTGGATGCTGCAGAGACTCACGGCTCCCGTGGCCGATCTGCTCGCCCAGATCCACTCCAGCGCCGGCACCACCCCGCCCATGGATCCGGCGCAGGCCGTGCGAACGGTGCTCCACTCGCCACGCTCATGCCGCGCGGTCCTGGAAGGCCTCGAACGGATGGCCCGCTCCGGTGAGCTCGACGGCGGCCAGCACACCGCCACTCTGATAGCTCTCGACAGGCTCGTAGCCCGCACCCGGCGGCAGAGCCGGTAGAAAACGGGCTGCCGCGGCACCGCTGCGCGCTGCCTTGCCACCGAAAACAAGTTCGCCGACATGCCCGCAAGCTTCAGACCGAAGGAGTGATCGCATGATGGATCTAGACGCACAGGTAGCCGTATTGCGCGATCAGTTGAACGCCCTCGGCCGCCAGGTCCGCGAAGTCACAGAGGCCGCCGGCGAGCAGGACAAGCCCGACGTCGTCGACGCCCTGGCCGACGTGCGCATGCACCTCAACGACGCCGCCGCAGTCCTCGGGGACGTGATCGTATGACCGCACAGGTAACCGAAGATCGACACCTGTGCGCGTGGTGTGGGCAGCACATGAACATGTGCGCCCACACTGATGGCCATGCCCCCGGACACCCCTGACCACGACGCCCGCCTGAACAGCCAACGGCCCCGGTGGTCACTGTCCGAGGCGGCTAGGCGTACAGGGGTCAGTCGGGCAACCCTGCTCCGCCGCATTGAGGCAGGCAAGCTGCCCGGTGCGGTCAAAACGGAGGAGAGCTGGTCTATTGGG
>NC_006970.2 GCF_000010805.1 Rhodococcus opacus B4
AGATCTCGATGGCGCGGACAATTCGAGGCTGAACGGAGTCAGACATGGCTTGGTTCCTTCCCGAGACCGAGCGGGCAGCATGAAGCGCACGACTACGCGCACTGCCCTTCTGTCTCATGGGGACGAGGAAGCCGCCGGAGGTGCATCACCCGCGGCGGCTTCAGTGAATGGATATGAGGGGCAGAGCGTCGAGCTCGCGGCATGCAAAAGGCCGGCGCCGAGGACGGGGCCGGCCGAGTAGGTTGCCGCTGATCGTTTAGTTGTGGTTGTAGATCGGTCGCGGAAGAGATCGCATCGACGGCGGCGCGTGCGCGTAGTAGCCGAACATCAGGCCCCCTTCACAGAAGTCGAAGTGACTCGGTCTACCGCACCGCGTGCCGTACCCGACTTACCTTCCGCAGTCTGAGACTCAGTCCCGTTCCCCAGTGCTTGCCTTGCTGTGGTCCAGGTCCAAGGCAGCACCGACAAGACCGAACACACCTCTTGCACTAACAGTGCGTCCTGGGAGTTCTCACCGGTTGGTGAGGTCTGAAAGAAGCGTCCTGTTTGGTCACTGGGCTCAAGCAAAGGGCCTCGCTTTGCTCGGACTGTTCTCTCAAGCGCTCTGCTCAACGTCTTGTCCGACCCTCATGCGGGAGGGAGCGAGGGAGCAGAGCGCGCCCCCCAAACGGCAAAACGTGGATCTCGAACAGGGTTCGAGGGTGGTGTCTTGCCGTCGGGGGGTGCGTAGGTGTGTGCTCTGCGGTCGGTCGGTCGGTCGCGTCGCTACGCCGCGCTCGGGGATTACTCGAGCGCCAGGGCCGGGGTGTTCGGTCGCGTGCCGGGGGAGCCGCATAGTCGCGCCCCCGTACCGCTCTGCGCGTTGTAGGTGTCCGGGCCTGCCTTCACCACCGCCGCGACCGATCGGGTATGCCCTTTGGTCTCACTACACCCGGGGGCCAGCCGGTGGGGGTCTGGAAGGGAGTTCGTGTATCACGCCACCTGAGCGACACACCCCCAACGCTTTCGCGCTGCCAGAGTTCTCCAGTACCCTGGTCACTGCAGTTTCGATCGTTTTGAAAAAGCCCCCGGACGCCAATCCAATAGGGGGCTTTTTCTATGCCCGGACCACCTTTCCAGTTCCCAGACAAAACACCGGTAACGCCACGCGCTCGATTTCGCACGACTGCGAAGAGTCCCGGCTGGTGTATCTCCCAAACACCCGGGGCATGAAAAAGGCCGGCACCTATTTCGGTCCGGCCTGATCTAACTTTGCGCGGGCACAGTTCATCCGCAGTCATAACTATGACAGGTCAACGTAGTGCGACCTTTTAGACCCGCCTTTTCGGCGTGCCTATCTGTTGCTGCCGCCCTGGCCCGGGCAGGGTAAGTGCATGCCCGCGAGCCCTCCTTCGAACAACCCGTCTTCGGGCACGCCCGCGAGCATGCCCGGGCGGCCTCGCTGGTCCGCTTCCGAGGCAGCCCGCCGCTGTGGAGTCGGGCGCTCGACCATCCAACGAGCGTTGGTCGCTGGCCGGATCCCCGATGCAGTTGAGACGGAGAAGGGCTGGTCGATCCCATTGGACGGGCTTCTGGCTGCCGGCTTCACACCTGACCGTCCCAGTCCTCCAGATCCAACACTGACCAGCCCGCCGAACCCCGCACGCGGGCATGACCGAGCACCTACAAACAACGACGGCGAGCATGCCCGCCGGATCGCCGAGCTGGAGCTGGCGCTGGAACGCGAGCGTGCCCGAGCCGAGCTGGAGCACGCTCGCCGGGTCGCGGCGGAACAACTCGCTGCCGAACGCGCCGAACGTGTCGCCGACCTCCGACACACACTCCGCATGATCGAAGCACCTCTCGCCGAACAACTGCACGGCGCTCCGGAGGAGTCGCCGGTAGAGCCACCAGTAGCGCCGGCGACATCTACCGAGCAAGCACCAACGCTGTTCGGCCTGCTGGGTCGACTGCTCAACCGGTAGCCACCGCGCCCGGGGCCGGCGCGGGCACCAAAGAACGACCTCGCGACATGAAAAAGGCCGGCACCTGTTCGAAGGTCCGGCCTGATTTTGGGCGCACGATCTCGCCAACGGCCTCAGCCTATCAGCGGCGGTGTTACAAACCCTGTCAAGCACATCCACACCGGCGTGTCGCGAGAGCATTTTTCGTTGGCAAGGGGCTGCGCAGCGGCCTCGCGGCAGCTGCACCCCTCACGACTACCTTGCCCGGCAAGATCGCCGAACGAGGGAGTAGCAGCTCGCCATGCCAGACCCGAAGAAAACACCCACGCGAGCAGAAACCCTGCGCGCCTGGATCACGACACTGACACCGATCGCGGTCGCGATCATCACCGCAGCCACCGCTGTGATCGTGCGGTGAATCAGGCCCAGCGCAGCGCCCCGACAGGGACACCGCGAAACGCGGGCACGGACTTAGGTCACCTAAGTCTCCATCTTGCTCCGCCGGAGCAAGACCTCCTGGTGCGCGACCGCTCGCGCACCCGCACTCCTCACTTACGTGAGGTAAGTGTCTATCTTGCTCTCCGCACAAGCAGCCGAGCCGCGACCAATCCGATGCGACCAGACCGCTTGGCCGCCGGTAACAGCTGCTGTTACCGGCGGCCCTCCCAACAGTCTGAGGTTCAGCAAGAGGTGTGTCTGAAACTTCGGTGTCGAAGTAGGCAGCCGACGCTGCACTGGTCACTGGAAAAGCTCCCACACCCGGGAGACCAACAGCGCGGCTTGCAGTGCGCGGTAAACGATCATCAAGATCGGTGCCGCTCGTCGGTAGG
>NC_012520.1:300000-558192 GCF_000010805.1 Rhodococcus opacus B4
AGCATGCTGTCGACCGCATTGGACAAGATCACCAGCGGATATTCCGCGGCCAATGCCGCGAGAGGTTCCGGCACGTCCGGGTGCGGGCCCCACGAGCCGACCGCCTCGATGATGGCGTCGACGTCCGAGGGCTTGAACTGAATTCGCCAGCGGTTGCAGGCGCGGAGCCAGGAGTCGCGCAGCAGCTGGGGATACAACTTGAACGGCCCGAGCACTTCATCCATCCGGTATGCCCGGAAGTCGGCATTGAAGGCCGCGACATCGGCAGGGGCGATTGTGTCTTTGATGAGCGGCGCGACCGCCTCGGCCATCTGGAAGTTGGTCAGTGTCCCGTAGCAGTCGAACGTGATGAACTTGGGTTCGAAATCGCTCAGTTCCATGACGGTGAAATGTCCTTTCCTGTCAGCTGTTGGAGACGGTGAGATCCGGGGTGACGGCGTATCGCGCGAGGGGGTCGTCGACGAAACTCTCGATGGTCTCCAGCCGTGCGGCGGTGGTCTGTTCGTGGGCGATGAAGGTGGTGACGGCGTCCGCTTGCAACTGCGAGGCGACGTCGGCGTAGATCGCGTTCCGTCGTTGCGGGTCGTTCTCGGTGTTCGCGGCGCTCAGTTGCGCGTCGATCGCCGGATCGCAGTACTGGCTGATGTTGAATCCCCCACCGCAGGAGTAGTCGGCGGTGAGAAACCCCAGAGGATCGGCGATGTCGGTGAGGTGATTACGGGACAGCAGCGCGAGGTCGTATGAGCCGTCCAACAGCGAGGGCTCGATTGCCGAGTAGTCACTGACCTGCACGCCGACGTCGATTCCGATCTCGGCCAGGTTGGCTTGGATCACCGCGGCGAGGTCCGCGAACTCGGGGCGCTCGGTGTAGGCGAGCAGCGTCAGCTTCAGTTGTCCCGGTGCGTATCCCGCTGCGGTGAGCAGACGGCGGGCCTGGTCGAGGTTGCGGTTCACCGGTTGAGAATCGGGGGCCCACGCTTCGGTGGGCGCGAACGGTCCGATGGCCGGGTGCGCCTGCCCGCCGAAGACACTGGCGGTGATCGACTCGACGTCGACCGCAGCCTGCACGGCCTTACGCACCTCGGGATTGTCGAACGGTGCCCGGGATTGATTGAAATACAGGCCGGTGGTGCGCGGGGTGAACGCACTACTGACCTTGATGCGCGCATCGCCCTCGAGCTCCGGGACGGTCGATGCGGGAAGTCCGAGGGCGATCTGCGACTCACCGGTGCGGACCTGCGTGGCCCGGGTGGCGCCCTCCGGAATGAACCGGGCCGTCACCGACTTGAGCGGTACGTTCCCGCCCCAGTAGGCGGTGTTTCCTTCCAGGGTCATCGACTGGGCCGGGGTTTGCGCGACCGGAGTGTAGGGGCCGGTGCAGTGCGAGAGCGGGTCGATGCCGGTGCCGGTGTACGCGGCCGGCGCCAGAATTCCGGTGTTGATACTCGCCAAACGGAAGGGCACCAGCGCGCTCGGTTCGGGAGTGCGTATCCGCACAGTCGAATCATTCAGTGCTTCAACGGACGTGATCAGCTTCGGAGTGAAGGCCCGGGGCGGAGCATCTGCTCGGAGTAGGTATTGCAGGGAGGCGACCACGGCGGCCGTCGTGAGGTCGGTCCCGTCCTGGAATTTCACCCCCTCTCGAAGCGTGAAGTCCCAGGCCGTGGGTTCGGTCTGAACCCACTCCGTTGCCAGAAGCGGCACGAGTGCGCCGGCCTCGGCGTCGTATTTCACCAGGGTTTCGAGGCAACCGACTTGGGAGAGGACGAACGCGTCGTCGGTTTCGAGGGAGTAGTTCGCCCGCGGGGTGAATTGCAGGCTGACCGTCAGATTGTCGGCGGAGCCCGAACCGCTGGTTGTGCTGCCTTCGAAACTGCCACAGGCAGTTGCAGCGAGTGCTCCGGCCACAACGACGGCCGGCCATCGAACACATCTTGAGATTCGCATGAATGCCACCAAGGAATTGGGATGGACCGGCCGGGGAAGGTGCCGGTTTTGAACCAGCCAGAGCTTCGTGGGTCTGGTTGACAATCAAACTAAGGAGGCTCCGTAAACATTGTCAACAACTACATCATTGCGGTCCATGTTGTTAACACTTGCGCAACACCCGCAGATGCCTTGTGGCCCTGATTTACTCCCGCGGGTGGGGCGAGTGCCGGACCTCTTCGGAGAGTGATCGGAGTGCATCCACCGCTGCCGCCTCCTTCCGGTAGACCGAAGATTCTCGGCGCGGCTGGGTTCCTAGAACGGTTACTGTACAGCGCAATCCGTGGCCAAGGCATCGAAATGGGGATCGGACGCCGAACGGGCTGCGGTGCCGCGAATCCGACGGTAATACGCCGTCCATGCTTTCGGTCGCAGCGCTGGGTTCGGGCATGAAAAGGCTGTGTCACGGGCCCAATTCCCGAAAATGGCGATCCCGCGACGGATTCGCGTCCCGCTGTTAACAATGTTGCCGTTGTAGCTGACTGGGCGTCGTCGAACGTGAACCCGGGAACGTCGTTCGCGTTGACGGAACCCTGACGAGGTCCTAATGTATCAGGTGAAATATCACGGTGTCACTGTCGACGCCTCATCCAGAGACAGGACCTCCTTCATGAGGAATCACCCCGCGATCTCAGCCACCGACACGAGCTCTGTGGGCAGCCATGCGCCGAAACACGAACACGGAGCTCATGCGCACTCCCGCACTGCCAGCGGACATGCCGACCACGCCCACGACGACCAGCGCCACGAGAACCACGGCCACGGTGACCACAGCCCCGGTCACGGCCATCCTCACGGCGACCACGATGACCAGCGCCACGACGACCACAGCCCCGGTCATGGGCACGGCCACGGACACGGCGACCACGATGACCACGACCACGGACACGGCGCCCTGGCCAAGCTCAAGCACATCTTCGTTCCGCACTCACACGACGCCAACGAGGCGATCCAATCGGCTCAGGAATCGAGCGGCCAAGGCATTCGCGCGGCATGGATCGGCCTCGCGGGAATGATGACCACGGCGATCCTGCAGATCTTCATCGTCGCGATATCCGGCTCGATCGCCCTTCTCGCCGACACCCTGCACAACCTCGGACACGCCATGACCACCATTCCGCTGGTCATCGCCTTCAGGATCGGACAACGCGCCGCCAGCAAGCGCTACAGCTACGGCTACCGACGCGCAGAAGATCTTGTCGGGGTGCTGATTTCGCTGGTCATCGCCGCATCGGCCGCCCTGATCATCTACGAATCGATCGATGCGTTGATCAACCCACGACCTCTGACGAACCTGGGTTGGGTCTTCGCCGCCGGCCTCGTCGGCGCCCTCGGCAACGAGGTCGTCGCGGTCTACCGGATCCGTACCGGCCGCAAGATCGGCTCAGCAGCGTTGATCGCCGAAGGTCAGCATGCCCGCGCCGACGGATTGACCTCCATCGCCGTGGTCGTGGGCGTCATCGGTGTCTGGTTCGGATTCGAACGCCTCGATGCCATCATCGGGCTGTTCATCGCAGCGGCCATCCTGTGGATCCTGTTCAACTCCATGCGCACCATCTGCCGCCGACTGATGGACGGGGTCGACCCGGGCGTCATCGAAAGCATGACGACGACCGTGGCCGCCGTCGACGGCGTGGTCGACGTCGATCGTGTCCGAGCTCGCTGGAGCGGTCACCGGATGGAGGCCGACGCCAATGTCGTTGTCTCCAAGGGACTGAGCGTGGTGGACGGCCATCACATCGCCGAACAGGTCCAACACCAGCTGCTGCACACCACGCCGCACCTGGAAGAGGTCGTCGTCCACCTCCACCCGGACCTGAGCGCCGGCGAACTCGACGAGCTGCACGAGCTGTCCGGACACCATGCCAGCGCCGAAGCGCGCAGCCGCTATCTGGCGAAAACCCGCAGGTAACCGGCGCAACCCGCGGCGGCCCAACCCATCTCCAGGCGCACCGGCCGACCCCTGCCGCGGACACCGACCACCACTGAGCACTATGCACACATTTGGAGGCAAAGACCATGTCTGGTGACACTACGAGCGGCGAGCACGACTTCGTCGTACGGGAGTTGACCATCGACGACCTGCCCGAAGCTCGCGCACTGATGTTGCGGTCGGTAGTCGAGGACTTCGGGGATGAATACGATCCCCGCGTCCACGCCGACATCGACGACATGATCGGCTGGTATCTCGAACCCGAGGGCCCATTCATGCTGGTCGTGGCAGATCGCGCGACGGGGGAACTGCTCGCCACCGGCGGCATCCGCGGGGGAGCGCTGAAGGAAGGACTGAGCCCGCAGAACCTCGTCGAGCGGTATCGGGACGGCCACACCGGCCAACTGGTTCGCGTCTACGTCCTTCGCGAACACCGCCGGCGCGGCATCGCACGTATCGTCGTCGACGCCGTCCTCGAACGCGTTGCGCAGGAAGGCATTTACGCGACGATCGCGCTGCACACCTTTCGGCATTCACCAGGGGCAATCCCATTCTGGCTCTCCATGGGCGCCCGGATCATCGAAGACGACACCACCGGGATATCTCGCGCGATCTTCCTCGAAATCCCGGTCGACGACGCAACCGCAGCCCACTGCTGCAAGTCCACCGCATACAGCCAGTCCAGCATCTGAAATTTTCGTATCCACCCGAGAAAGTCCGTATCCAACCGAGAAGGCAGGCGAACACATGACCAAGCGACGTGACCTCTTCATCTTCGTACCCGAAACCGGCAAGGCCGAGCAGGCCCAGGCCTACCTCGGCGAGTGGCTTCGTTCACTCGACGGCCACCCCGGATATCTCGGTGGCTCCGTGCTCAAGGAAGTCGCGAACGAACTGCTCCCCGACACCCTGGTCCTCGTGCTCGAGTTCGAGTCCACCGAGGCGGCGCGCGCACTGTGGCCCAAGATCGAGAACACCGTCAACCCGCTGTACCCGGACGACAAGTCCGACAAGTCACCCGACCAGGGCACCGCCTTCTTCGACGGAACCAAGCAGGCCGTGGCCGCCGGTGGACCGCTGCCACTCAAATTCACCCGAGGCAACGGGCTGCTCGCGCGAATGCTGCACATTCACGCCGCCGAGGTCGACGAGTTCGCCACCGCCGCCACCGCCGCCGTCTGACCTCGACTCTTCGACGTCCGACTCACAGATCCAGGAGAAAACCACCATGGAGACGACCGGCATACTGTGGCACCCGCAGACGCACATGCCCACCGCTCCGCAAGAGCGTCTGGTGATTACGGCCGGCGACGGCGCATGGGTGACTACCGAGGACGGCCAGCGGTTGCTCGATCTGCCGGCCGGCCTCTGGTACGCCAACGTCGGCCACGGACGCGCACGCATCGCGGACGCGGCAGCGGCACAGATCCGCACACTCGAGACGTACCACCTGTTCGGGGCACACGCCAACAAGCCCGCCCTCGAGCTCGCCGAACGGGTGTCCGCGCTGCTCCCCATCGACGACGCCTCGATCTTCTTCACCTCCGGCGGCTCGGATTCCGTCGACACCGCCTGCAAGCTGGCCCGCCGATACTGGAACGTCCTCGGCAAGGACACCAAGAAGACCATCCTCAGCCGGCGCGGCGGCTACCACGGTCTTCACGGCTTCGGCACCTCCATCGCCGGCCTCGACTTCAACCGCGAGGGATACGGCACCGCCTCACTGATTCCCGACACCGCCCGGGTCCCGCAAACAGACCTCGCCGGCACGGCCGAGGTCATCGATCGACTCGGGCCCGAGAACATCGCCGCGATCATCGTCGAACCCGTCATCGGCACCGGCGGAGTCGTACCACCACCCGAGGGCTACCTACCCGGCCTCGCCGCCCTGGCGAAAAACCACGACATCCTGCTCATCGCCGACGAGGTGATCACCGGATTCGGCCGGACAGGGCACTGGTTCGGCTGCACCCGGTGGGGCATCGAACCGGACATCATCACCATGGCCAAGGGCATCACCTCGGGATATCTCCCGCTCGGTGTGGTCGGCATCGCACCCAGGGTCGCCGAGCCGTTCTTCATCGGCGCCGACGCGCCCATCTTCCGCCACGGCCTCACCTACTCAGGCCACGCCACCGCGTGCGCGGTGGCATCAGCCAACCTCGACATCATCGAGGAAGAAGACCTCGTTCGCAGAGCCGCGGACCTGGAACCCGTGCTCGCACAGGCCCTGACACCACTGACCCGATCACCCTTCGTCGCCGAGGTCCGCGCCATCGGCCTGATGGCCGGAATCCAGTTACATCCCGACATCGACGGAAACGAAGTGGTGCGCGACTGCCGGCGAGAAGGTGTCCTGACCCGGCTCCTGGCCGACAACACGCTGCATGTCTGCCCACCGTTCGTCATCACCAAAGAGGAGATCGAATTCGCGATGTCGGTGATCGGCGACCAACTCTCCGCGCTCGAAGACAAGGCGGCCTGACATGACCAGCATCGACGCGGCCACCAAACCCGCACTGGTCTCAGCTCTGGCGATCCCCACCGGATTTCTCGCCGGAACCCGAACACGGCAACCTCTTCGAGGTGATCGACCCCGCCACCGAACGGATCGTCGCCACCGCACCGGACTGCTCGGTCGCCGACGCTCGTCTGGCCCTCACGGCAGCACACGAGGCGGGCGACACCTGGGCGCGGTTCCCGTTGCGCGCCCGCGCCGGCATCCTGCACCGCCTGTTCGCACTTGTCCACGAACACCGCGAACGCCTGGCGGTGACGATCTCCCTCGAGGTCGGCAAGACGCTGGCCGAAGCGCGCGGTGAGGTGGACTACGCCGCGGACTACATCCGCTGGTACGCCGAGGAAGCGGTCCGGCCCGCCGGTCGAAGCACCCCGTCACCGGACGGCCGGTCCCATATCGTCACCGTCGCCGAACCTCTCGGCCCGTGCCTGCTGATCACCCCGTGGAATGTGCCATTGGCGATGGCGACGAGGAAACTCGCTCCCGCACTCGCCGCGGGCTGCACCGCCATCCTCAAACCCTCCGAATTGACACCACTGTCCTCCCTGATCTTGGCCGAACTCGCGCTCGAGGCCGGGCTGCCTCCCGGTGTGTTGTCGGTCCTGCCCACGACGGAAGCGGCGCCCGTGTGCGCCGCCCTCATGGCGGACGACAGACTGCGGAAGGTGTCCTTCACCGGCTCGACCGCCGTGGGGCGAATCCTGCTCGAACAGGGCGGCCGACGCGTCCTGCGGATGTCGATGGAGCTGGGCGGCAACGCCCCCTTCCTCGTGTTCGACGATGCCGACCTCGACACCGCCGTCGAGGAGGCCATGATCGCCAAAATGCGGATGGGCGGTCAGTCCTGCGTCGCGGCGAACCGCTTCCTGGTCCAGGACGGGGTCGCCGACCAGTTCGCCGACGCGCTCGCGGCGCGGGTAAACGCCATGCGCGTCGGTCCCCCGGGCACCGAGGGAGTCGACTTGGGGCCGCTCGTGTCCGCACCGGCAGTGGCCAAAGCCCGCCGTCTGGTCGAGGACGCCCTGGCTCGGGGCGCCTCACTGCGGGCGCAGGCAAAGGTCCCCGACGGCCCTGGTTTCTATTATCCGCCAACCGTTCTCGACAACGCGGATCGCGGCGCCCTGATCTGCCGTGAAGAGGTCTTCGGCCCCGTCGCGGCCATCTCACGATTCAGGACCGAGGACGAGGCCCTCGCCCTGGCCAACGACACGGAGTACGGGCTGGCGGCATACCTGGTGACCCGGGATCTGGGACGGGCAAGCAGCGTCGCCGGGCGGCTACAGGCCGGGATGATCGGCATCAACCGGGGTCTCGTCTCCAACGTCGCGGCGCCATTCGGCGGCATCAAACAATCAGGGCTCGGCAGAGAAGGCGGCGCCGAGGGCCTTCTCGAGTACCAACAGACGAAATACCTGGCCGTACCGCCGCTGTACAGCTGAGCTCCGCCACAAGCGCTACTCCACCGGAAAGTTTCGCAGTCCCCAAGCTTGGCGGCCCGGTCACCGCGTCACGTGGGGACTGCGCTCGTCATGCCGGTGTCCGGGTCTCCGGTGCCCACTCCTGCAGATTCCGTCCGGGGGCGAGGAACTCCACATCCCGGTCCGTCGATCCCTCGATGATCTGATCGGCGACGACATCGCCCATGACCGGCGCGAATTTGAATCCAGCCCCGGAGAAGCCACACGCCACCACGATCTGTTCCGTGCCCGGAACCGCTCCGACCATCGGCTGACCGTCCGTGGTGTACCCCTCCATGTTGACCGTCGTCGTGATCGGATCCGGATGGAGCCCGGGAAAATACTCTTCGACCACATCCCGGAAGTAGCGAACAATGCTGTGGCCCACAGTCAATGCCGGATTCTCGGTGTCATAGACGATGGGATGACCGCTGGTATAGATGCCGACCTTGACCGTAGCCCCATCGATGGTGGGAAAGCCGTACGCGCGGATGTCACCCACTCGTTCGAACACCGGAAACCTCGACGACCGATAGGCGTCGACGTCGCGGGGCAGGTACCACGCCTGCACGAGCCGTCTCGGCAATACCGTCGCCGCGGCTGCCGGCAGCAGGTCCCGCGCCCACGGGCCCGGCGCAACCACCACACGGCTGTAGCGGCGGACACCCTCGGCAGTTCGCACCGTTACACCGGCACCGTCCGGCTCGACGCCCAACACCCGGGTGTAATCGGAGACCGTCGCCCCGAGAGCCCGTGCGCGGTCCACGGCGGTGACGACACTGAGTTCGGGTCGGAGGAAACCCCCGAAGGGATCGGTGATCGCGGCGTCGGTCGGCCGTACCAGGTGTTGGGGGTACCGTCTGGCGAGCTCCGTGCTGTCGAGCAGCTCGTGTTCGAGCCCCGCCGCCATTGCCGACTGATGGGCGAGAATCAGTGCGTCGCTGTCGTTCGGCCCGAGAATGAGACCGCCCGTGATCTCGAGCAGCCCGCGCCCGGTGGTGTGCTCGAGTTCCCTCCACAGACCGAGTGCGTCGAGCGCCAGGGGAGTGCATTGATGAACACGTTGGCTCTGCGCCGAGAACCGCCGGGTCTGGCCGGCCGAGGCGCCGCGGTCGTGACCGACCCCGAAACGCTCGTATCCGTGGACCCGGACGCCACGCTCGGCCAGGCGCCACAACGCCATGGACCCGATCGCACCGAGTCCAACGATGGCGACCTCGGCGTCATCTTTCGAAGGCTGTGTCATGGAGCTACTTTCGGTGTGGGGAGTCGGTGGGGGAGTCCGCCGCAGCTAGCGGCGGCGCTCTGATAGCGATGTCCGCGGCTGACCCGCGGACCCGGCTGTACATGTCACGCACATTCCACCCTGCATTCTGATATTTTACTAGAAACATCACAAGGGCGTGGAATGGACGGAGAGACGACCGTGACGACAAGCCGGGACACGGAGCTGGTCTCGTTGCGCCGCGCGCTGCACGCCCACCCCGAACTGGGATTCTGCGAGATAGAAACCGCAGCGCGCATCATCGACGAACTCGCCACGGCGGTCGACACACTCGAATTCGGCAGCACGGTCTGCGCCGTCGCAGAACTCGCCGGCCTCCCACCCGCCGAGGAACTCGACCATGCACGCCGCCGCGCCCTCGAGGCGGGCATCGAGCCCGAACTGGTGGAACGCCTCGGCCACGGCAACACCGGCGTCGTCGCGAGCGTGCGGGGACGCAGGCCCGGACCGGTCATCGCGCTGCGATGCGACATGGACGGACTTCCCATCACCGAGTCCGAGGACGCCGCTCACCCGCCGTTTCGCGGCGGCTTCGCCTCGGAGGTCTCGGGCATCATGCACGCCTGCGGGCACGACGGCCACGTAGCCATCGGCGTGACGCTGGCGAAACGCCTCGCTGAAGACCGGAACTTCGCCGGCGAGCTCAGGGTGATCTTTCAGCCCGCAGAAGAGGGCGTGCGTGGGGCGCGAGCGATGGTGGCCGCGGGCGCCGCACGCGGCGTCGACGTCATGCTGGGGCTCCACCTCGGGATCGGTCTCGACGTGGGAACCGTCGCGAGTAGCACCTCAGGGGTGATGGCCACCGAGAAGTGGAAGATCGAATTGACGGGGGCCCCCGCACATGCCGCCCTCGCCCCGAGCGAGGGACGCAACGCGCTGTTGGGCGCCGCGACGATCGCCCTCGGATTGCACGCGCTACCGCCGTTCGCGCAGGCAACCACCCGTGTCAACGTCGGCAAAATGACGGCCGGCACCTCGGCCAACATCATCGCCGACAGCGCAGAAATACACTGCGAACTTCGTGCCGACGACACCGACGTCTTCGCGGAGTTGACCTCACGGGCCCGTGACGTCGTCCTCGGCGCCGCCGGCATGTACGGGCTCGGCGCACGGATTGATGTGATCGGCAGCGCGGAGGTTGCCGTCTGCGACTCGGAAATTGCCCGGGCCCTGGACCGATGCGCACACACCGTGGACGACATCACGAACGCTCTACCGACCGCCCCGATGTCCGCGAGCGACGACGTCACCCTCTTCATGGCCGACGTGCAGCGCCGCGGCGGGAAAGCCACCTTCGTCCTCGTGGGTGCGAGTAGCCCGGCCCCGCATCACCATCCTCGATTCGACATCGATGAAAGGTCGCTGCCGATCGCGGCCGACTGGCTGGAACAGTTCATCCGCACACAGGACTACCATCGATGATATTTCACGGTCTGTCCCACGACCCCGTGGAGCAGGCAGGGCCGACGACGAAGGAGTTCGAGACAGTGGAGATCAGCGGCGGGGCGCGGGTTGGCTCTGCCACCGGCGCCAGTGCAACGGAAAACGCATATCGGCATATCAAGCGCCTCATTTTGACCAGCGAACTCGCCCCCGGAACCGAGCTACGCGAGGCCACACTCTCCGAATCGACAGGCTTCGGACGCAGTCCCGTGCGCGAGTCGCTACGGCGGCTGGTACAGGAAGGCTTCGTAGACGTCCGCGCTCGCCAGGGCTATCGGGTGTCGGTAGTGACCATGGCGAGCGTCAGAGACCTGTTCGAGATGCGGCTCCTCCTCGAACCGGCGGTCGTCGAGCTCGCGGCAGAGCGAGCGCCGATGGCCGAACTGGAGGCACTGCACTCACTCGCTCACCAAACCTACGTCAGCGGAGACATCCATAGCTACGAGAAATTTCTCGAAGACAACCGCGAGTTCCATGTCCGGATCGCCCAGGCGTCCGGCAACGAAATCTTCACCCGAACCCTCAGAACGTTATTGGAGGAAATGCAGCGGCTGTTCTTCATCAGCCTCGACGGGAGCGACTCCGTTTCAGAACAGATGCACGAACACCACGACCTCCATGATGCACTGCTGGCCCGTGACGGAACACGGGCGCGCGAGATCATGATCGCGCAGATCGAGGCCAGCCGGGAACGCGTTATGGAGGGGCTGGTGGGCGCCGCCCAGCGGCCGCGCCGTGCAGCAACAGGGGTCGTTCTGTCGAGCAGTTCGTCCTCAAAGCGAGGTTACTAGCGGGCAGCGACTCACGGAACGTTGCATCTCTCCCGTGGCCTACGGTCTGACGGCCAGTTGAAGCGTCGCGGCAGATCGCATTGCTGCGTACCAACGACCTTTCCATCGGGAAACTGCATCCTCCCACGAAATTTCGGGTGCAACTATCGCGGAATCACGTGTCCAGCCGCGTATGGGTCGCTGTTCCGAACGTGCCGGCGAAGGGGATCAGTAGCAGTACCAGCATCACCGTGAGCAGCACGATGACGGCCTCGTAGCGGTCGCTTCGGCGCATCAGGCGGTTGCGGCTCCACAGTCCGAGCCGCCACCACCGGATCGGTGTGGGTACCGGTGCCGGTTCCGCGGGGCGCATTGGTCACCTCCAGCAGGGTTCCGCTTGTCCTCCTTCGATTGTGCGACGGAACCCGAGGCGGTGTTCTCGCACGTTGTCCGGAAGGCCGTGGAACGCCGACGGAGGTGTTCTAGGCGGAGTGCTTCTGGATGTATTCCTCGACTGCCTCGCGCATGAGTTCGCTGGGCTTGCGGTGCTGACGCTGCGCGAGTTCGTCGAGTTTGTTGCTCAGCGGCAGTGGAAGCCGGACTTGGCGTTTGGGGGAGGCACCGCTGATGCCCGCGTCCTGCGCCAGGGACGGGCGGCCGGCGCCAACCCTCTCGAGTAGGGCCTTACCGGCGGCGGCGGCGTCCGCGCCGCGCTTGGCGGTGGCTGAGTCCTTCGGCAGCGTCATGTCGTGCTCGGCCCACTCAGCGAGCTCGTCGTAATCGGTATTCTTATCGTTGCTGTTCATTGGTATGTCACCTCTTTTGGGTGGTGGTGCTGGGCGATCTGTTCGGATACCACTGGGTGGGTGGTGCATCGGGTTGCGGTGCCGGGTTCCTTCGCCCCCGGCGCCTGACGGATCAGGGACGGTCCCTCATGCGAGCGAGGTGCTTTTCCCGCGCCTCCATCACGTGGAAGACCACCATGCCTCGCGGTGGAACGATCTCCACCATGACCTCGAGCAGCGGCCCACCCAGTGTCCGCGGGGGACCGATGAACAGCCAAGGCTTCGCGTGACCGGGGACGCGGGGCTCGTCGAACTCCTGCTCGACGTAGAGGGCGTTCTCGATCGCATGCAACGCGTCCTCGTGGTCGATCCCGTGCTTGTCCGCGCTGTTCGCCCATTCGACTGCCACACGAATACTGTACTACAAAATCGATGGTTTCTGTAGTACAATATCCCGGTCGGGTGATCATCGACGACCGCCAGCGTTGGTTGTTTATCCAGACGGCCAAGAATCCTGACGCAAAGCCGGGAGGATCGGCAAGCCGACTGCTCGTTGTGTCGGGTCAGCCGCACTCCACAGCGGGGAACGACCTGATACGGAATCAGGCTTGTCAAGGAGGCAAGGCGAAGCGGCGTCCATGACCGTCGTCGTGGACGCCGCTTCCTGTTGACTGGAAGGGTCCGCGGGTTGTGACGAGCGTGTCGGCATCGACGCGTTGTCAGTCTGACCCGATATCGAACAGTGTGCGGACAGTGGGGAATCCGGGCGGACGGGTTCTTCTCTCGCATCGTGGTGATCGCCGATCAGTGCGCAGCGTCGGTCCAGCGCAAGCTGGATCTCCGAACGTTGTGGCGATTGCTGGGCTGCTCTTGACAGCGACTCTCGGTAAGCGAAGACTTACCGTTCGTAGGTACTTACCAAGCTGGAGACGAATGGGGTGCGCTCGCTGATCGGACGAGGCGCACGATTCTCGAGCGTCTGGCCGAGGGTCCGTGTGCGGTCGGTGAGCTGGCCCGGGAGCTGCCGATCAGCCGGCCTGCGGTTTCGCAGCACCTGAAGGTGCTCAAGGACGCCGGGCTGGTGGGTGATCGGGCGGTCGGCACGCGCCGCATTTATCACCTCGACCCGGCCGGGATCAGCGTGCTGCGCTCGCAGCTCGACCGGTTCTGGGCACAGGCCCTGACCGCGTACAAGGACGCGGTCGAACAACCCGCAGGAGAGGTCATGACACAGACACATGCCGAGTCGGTGCACAAGCAGGTCGTGGTGAACGCAGGTGTGGAGCGAGCGTTCTCGCTGTTTATCGAGCGATTCGATGCGATCAAGCCGCGTGAGCACAACATCATGGCGGTCCCGATCGCCGAGACCGTGTTCGAACCGAGGGTGGGCGGCAACATCTACGACCGCGGTGTGGACGGCACCGAATGCCGGTGGGCGCGGGTGCTGGCCTATGAGCCGCCGAGCCGGGTGGTGTTCAGTTGGGACATCAACGGGCACTGGCAGATCGAGACCGACCCGGCCAAGACCAGCGAGGTGGAGGTCCGGTTCATCGCCGAATCCGCCGATCGCACCCGGGTCGAGGTCGAGCACCGCAACCTCGAGCGCCACGGCCCGGGTTGGGAAGCGGTCCGCGACGGTGTCGAACACGACGCCGGGTGGCCGCTCTACCTGCAGCGCTACCGTGGCGCCGTCGACAGTGAGCAGCACTGATGGCACCGATCACGACCAGCATCGACGTCGACCGCCCACCGAGGCAGGTGTTCGCCTGTCGTCACCGACCCGACCCGCTTCGCCGAGTGGCAGAAGGGCGTCGTCAGCGGCCACATGGACGGTGACGGGACCTCGCAGGTCGGCGAGAAATGCCTCACCACGCGCCGCATCGGGTTCGCCGAGCGTCCGGTCACGTCCGAACTCACGCACATCGACCCGCCGAGAACATGGGGTGTGCACGGTGTCGACGGCCCGATCCGTGCCGTGGTGAATGTGTCCGTCGATCCGCTCGATTCCGGACACCGCTCCCGGGTGACGATCGCCGTCGACTTCGAAGGCCACGGGATCGGGAAAGTTCTCGTGCCACTCGCTGTGCGCCCCCAGGCCCGTAAGGAGATGCCGAGCAATCTGGCCGCACTCCAGCAGCGTCTGGAAGCATCACCGGCACAGCCGAACTAGGCGGGGTACATCCTCGCCACCCGGGATGGGGCTGCTCATCCTTTCGGCGCACGCTGCGTGCTCGTGCGGATGGGTTTGGGGTGGGTTTCGTACATGCGGGCGGCGACGACGAGGGCGCAGGCGCCGCTGACGGCGGCGGCCGCCCAGACGGCGGCGTGCATGCCCATCAGGTCGGCGACGATGCCGCCGGCGATGGCGCCGACGGCGTAGCCGCTGTCGCGCCAGACCCGGTAGATCCCGACGGCGCGGCCGCGCCAGGCCGGGTGCGCGACGTCGCCGATCACGGCGAGCAGGGTGGGGTAGACCATGGCGGTGCCGGCTCCGAGCAGCACAGTGCCTGCGGCCCACCCGAGGAAGGCGTCTGAGGCGGCGATCAGGGCGAGGGCGGCAGCCTGCAGGGTCATGCCGGCGGTGATCAGGTGCTTGCGGCCGATGCGGTCCGACAGGGCGCCGGTGACCAACTGGCCGGCGCCCCACACGCCGGGGTAGAGGGCGAACAGCAGCCCGATCTGGCCGGCGCCCAGGTCGGCGGTGGCGAACAGCAGCGGGAACAGGCCCCAGGAGAGCCCGAAGTTGAGGTTGTTGACCAGGCCGGCCTGGCTCGCCGAGGACAGGGCGGGCTCGGTGAAACTCGTTGCCATGGCGATCTGCCGGTCGGTCAGGTCCGCGTGCAGGTGGTCGTGCGCACCGTCCGCGCGGGGGATGTGCTGCGCGGCCTCGAGACGGGCGTGGTCGCGGGTTTCGTGGATGAACACCCCGGACAGCAGCAGCGCGAGGGCGGTGTAGGCCAGTCCGAGCAGGAACGGGGCCGGTCGCAGGCCGAACTGCTCGGCCAGGTACCCGGCCAGCAGCGAACTGACGGCCACGGCCCCGTAGCCGGCGGCCTCGTTCAGGCCCATCGCCAGGCCGCGGCGGGCGGGGCCGACCAGGTCGATCTTCATCACCACGGTGGTCGACCAGGTCAGGCCCTGGTTGATGCCGAGGAGCACGTTGGCGGCGACCACCCACCACCAGTTGGGGGCGGCGATGAGCATCAGCGGGACGGGAATGGCGAACAGCCAGCCCACCAGCAGCACCGGTTTGCGGCCGTAGCGGTCGGAGAAGGTCCCGGCGAGGTAGTTGGCGGCGGCCTTGGTGATCCCGAACGCCGCCACGTAGGTGAAGATGAATGTGTAACCGGTGAGGGCGAATTCGCCTGAGGCGAGCAGCGGCAGCACGGTCTGCTGCTGGCCGACCATGCCACCGACGAGGGCGTTGACGGCGACGAGCAGGCTGAACTGGGCCAGGTTGGGGCCCAGGCCGAGTCGGATCGGCCGGGGCGAGGTGGTGCTCATGCGCCGGTCTTCGCTGATGTGCCGGTCTCGAGGGTGCGGCCGGTGGCGGCGGCCCAGTCGTCGGGTCCGCCCTCGAACACCGTGAGGTTCCGGTGCCCGGCGCGTTCGAGCAGGCTCGCCGCGCCCATCGCGCGTTCCCCGTGCCCGCACATCACCACGGTCGGCTCGTCCGGCAGGTCGTCGACCCGGCCCGGGAGGGCACCGAGTTCGATGTGGACGGCGCCCGGCAGATGCCCGGCCAGGTATTCAGGGCGTTGCCGGATATCGAGAACCCGCACGCCCTCGACCCCGTCGGGGCCGGTCAGCGCCGTGGCGGCCACCTCGAGTTCCGCGGCGGTCCAGGCGGCGAGGCCGCCGCCGAGTTCGCCGATCAGGTTGTCGTACCCGATCTTCAATGCCTGCCACACGATCTCGTTCACGTCCTGATCGGGGTCGCGGACAATGATCAGCGGCCGGTCGGCCGGGGCGAGCCAACCCAGCCAGCTCGCGAACACCGGCCGCAGCGGAATCGAGAGAGCGCCGGGGATGTGGGCGGCCGCGAAACGGGCCAGCGGGCGCACATCGATCAGGGCGGCGCCGCCGGCCAGCCGGGCGCGGACGGTGTCGACGGTCAAGGCTGGCAGCACCGGATCCTGGTCGAGGAGTGGGGGACCGAGCCGGTTGATCTCGCCGAGACGGAGGAAGTACGGCGGATAGCTACCGAGGGATCCCAGCAGTTGGTCGACGAAGGTGTCCTCGTCCCGGGTGGCGAGCAACGGGTTGGTGGCGCGCTCGCGGGCGATGGTGCTGGTGCGGTCCGCGCCCGGCGGGGCGGAGCAGAACGACCCGGCGCCGTGGGTCGGCCAGACCGCGACGTCGCCGGGCAGCGCGGCCAGGCGCTGCAGGGAGGCGTACTGGGCGCGGGCCAGGACTTCGGTGCGATCCGGTCCGAGCAGGTCGGTGCGGGCGGCCGAACCCACGATCAACGATCCGCCGGTGAACACCCCGACCTCCTTCTCGCCGTCGAGGAGCAGGAACGACAGGTGCTCGTGGGTGTGCCCGGGCGTCATCAGTGCCCGCAGCCGCAAACCGCCCAGGTCCACCTCGTCGCCGTCGCGCAGCCCGGTATGCGGAAACTCCCGGTCCCCGGCCGCCGAGGCCAGCACCCGCGTTCCGCCGGTGGCACCGAGTTGGTGGGCGCCGGAGAGGAAGTCGGCGTGCAGGTGGGTGTCGGCGGCGAACGCGACGGTCAGCCCGCGGCGGGCGGCCGCGGCGTGGACCGCGCGCAGGTCGCGGCTGACGTCGACCGCCAACGCTCGGCCGTCGCCGAGATCCACGAGGTAGGCGGAGTTGCCGAGCCCTTCGTCGATGAGCGGTACCAGATCGATTCCGGCCATGGTGTCTCTCCTGTGTCGACTAGGTCGGGTGTCGCGGTGCAGTGCCCCGACTCCATGTTCTACACTATTCCAAAGATGATTGGAGAATACTATGGGTGATCGGATCGCGAAGACGGAGCTGTTCGACCAGTTCGCCCGGGTCGGCAAGGCGCTGGGCAGTGGCAAGCGGCTCGAACTGCTCGATCTGCTCGCCCAGGGCGAGCGCACCGTCGACGGGCTCGCCCGCGCGGCCGAGTTGGGGCTGACCACCGCGTCGGCGCATCTGCAGACCCTCAAGCAGGCCAATCTGGTCGCCACCCGCCGCGAGGGCACGAAGGTGTTCTACCGGCTCGCCGGTGCGGATGTGGCGCAGCTGTTCGCGCTGGTCCGCACGGTCGCCAACGAGCACCTGCCCGACGTCGAAGCAGCCCGCGCTGCCTACCTGGGTCCGGACACCGACCAGGTCAGCAAGGACGAGCTGCTCGAGCGGGCCCGGTCCGGGAAGGTGACGGTCCTCGACGTGCGACCCCGCGAGGAATACGAGGCCGGGCACATCCCGGGCGCGGTGTCGATCCCGTGGGATGAGCTCGCCGATCGTCTCGCGGATCTGCCCGAAGATCAGGAGATCGTCGCCTACTGCCGCGGCGCGTACTGCGTGTTCGCGCACGATGCGGTCCGGTTGCTGACCGACCACGACCGGCAGGCCTCGCGGCTGGCCGACGGCATGCTCGAGTGGCGCCTGGCCGACCTGCCGGTCGCGACCTGAATCTCCCTTCTTCCGGCGATCGTCAGTCGAGGGTGAGCTGCCGCCGGTGGAAGTCGAAATGCTGAGCGGGGTAGCGGTAGAGGTCCTCGAGGGTCATGTAGTCCGCGAAGAACGGATCCCACCGGCCGGGGAAGTGCATGCCGCGCTGCAGGTCGTTCTCGGCCTCCGCCGCCAGACTCCGCAGGAGTGAATCGATGACCTTGTCGCATTGCCGCACCATGCGGTGACGGTTGAATACCCGGGCCGCCTGGCACGTTCCCCGATAGTTGACCTCGTCGAACAATCGCGTCGAGGCGTTCTGGGCGGCGGCGAAGCGGCGACTGACGCCGTCCGGTAGCCGGCCGAGGAGCCGGACCAGGATCAGTAGACGGCGCACCACCATGTAGCCGAACACCATGTGAAACAACAGTTGCTCGTTCGTCCAGCGGGTGCCCTCGGAGGGCCGGTCGAAGCCCTCGGAGCTCGCGCCGCCGACCAAGCGGTGAAACTCAGCCCTAACCCGCTCGAATTCTCCGGCGATCTCCCGCCGGTCCACACGCTTTGACCTCGACATCACTGCCCTCGCCTGCGATCGCCTCAGCACCCTCGGTACGGACCATCTTCCTCCGGCCTCAGCGCCATTGCGATCGACTGCCCAGGTCGCAGAGTCAGCAGATGCTCGAAGCTCTTGATGAGGGATCTTTGAATTTATAGTTCGGCATTCCAGCGCGATCAGCGCCGCCGCCGGGTGGGCCCACGACGCGGTCGCCGACATACATCAGAGCGTGGCCGCGGCCCTCGCCATGGCCGTGCTGGTCGGGGGTGCTGCCCGGTGTCATTGGCGTCGGTGCTCGGCGCACAAGGATTCCGGAGGGGCCATGATGCGGACTCATCCATCCGGGTCGAGGCCATGCGGGCGTGGGGATCTCGGCGATCCGTCGTACCCCGGTCACTGCGTGCGCACGGATACCTACGGGGTGCTGGTGATGTCGGTGTCCTTCGCGTTGTCGTACTCGTCGTTGATCAGCACGGTGGTGCGGTCGGGGCGGTCGATCATCGAGGCGGCGATGGAGGATCGGTAGCCGGAGGCGCAGTGCACCCAGATCTCCCCGTCGGGGAGGGTGCCCTGTCGGTCGGCGAGTTCGTGGAGCGGGATGTTGATCGCCCCGTCGATGTGGCTGCTGTCGTATTCGTTGCGTTGGCGTACATCGAGGACGGTGATGTCGTGCTCGGGAAGTCTCTCCGCGAGGGCGGGGAAGTCGGCGACCCGGTAGGACCGCAGTTCGGTGCCGGTGACGAGGGTGTGGATTTCGCCGACCGCGGCACCGGCGAGGTCATCGATGCCGATGCGGACCAGTTCTCGGCGGGCGTCGGTGACCTGGTCTTCGTTTTCGCCGATCAGGGTCAGCGGTGCACCCCACTTGTAGAGCCAGCCAAGGTAGGTGACGAACGAGTCCGACAATTCGAAGCCGAGGGTGCCGCCGAGGTGGCCGGCGGCGAAGGCGGTGCGCTCACGCAGGTCCACCACCCATTCCCCGTCGTCGATGCGGCGGCGGAGCTCGTCCGGGTCGACCAGTTTGGGCAGTGACAAATCGACCGGGGTCGGTCCTTGGGTGTTGATCACGCCCATGTGCGCGTAGTAGGCCGGGTAGTCGCCCAGGCCGGCGATCAGTTCCTCGACGTAGCTTTGCTCGTCCTGGGTCAGGGCAGGGTTGGTGGTGCGTTGTTCGCCGACGGTGGAGGAGTCCCCGCTCGCGGGGGTTGCGGCGCAGAAGCTACCGAATCCGTGGGTGGGGTAGATCTTGGTGTCGGCGGGGAGCGCGCCCGCCAGACGGCGCACCGAGTGGTACTGGGCGTGGGTCAGTTCCCGGGTGTGATCGTTGCCCAGGAGGTCGGTGCGGCCGGTGGTGCCGAAGAGCATCGATCCACCGGTGAAGACTCCGCGGATGCCGCCGGTGGTCTCCCGCAGCACGTAGCTGACGTGGTGGTGGGTGTGGCCGGGGGTGTGCATGACCTGCAATTGGATCGGGCCCGCGTCGATGAGGTCGCCGTCGGATACGGCGCATCGCTGGTAGTCGACGTCGTCGCCGGTGGGGACGACGTACTCGGCCCCGGTGGTGCGGGCCAGTTCGAGGCCGCCGGTGACGTAGTCGTTGTGGATGTGGGTCTCGAGGACATGGGTGATCCGCACATCCCGGTCGTGGGCGAGGGCCAGCACCCGGTCGATGTCGCGTTGCGGGTCGACGACTACGCCGACAGCGCCGTCGCTGACCAGGTAGCTGCGATCGCCCAGGCTCGAGGTCTCGATGATCGACACGTCCATGACTCGTACCTTCCTCACATATTCTCTGGTGTTCGCATACCCGGGAGGGCATAGGTGAAACGGTGTGGTGCCGGCCGCCCGCGGCATCAGCGCAGCAAAATCGTGTCCACCAGCACGTACGCGGCGACGACGAAAACGAGATAGGCGAACCACCGCTGCAACTTGTCGGTGTCGACCTTGGTGCCGAAATGGCCGGCGATCAGCGACCCGGCGATCGCGGTGCCCGCGAACGCGGCGGTGATCGCCCAGTCGATGCTCGCACCGCTCAGGTGCGAGACCAGACCGGCCGCCGAGTTCGCGACGATGATGACCAGCGAGGTGCCGACCGCGACCGACATATCCAGACCGAGCATCAGCACCAGGGCGGGGATGATCAGAAACCCGCCGCCGACACCGAACAGGCCGGTCAAAAAGCCCACCGCGACCCCGGCAGGGATGGATCGGGGGGCGCAGCGGCGCCAGTCGATCCCCGAGTCCCCGACCTCGCAGGCGGTGCCGGTGTCACCACGATCCATCAGCATCCGGATCCCGGCGAGAACCATCACGGCGGCGAAACCGACCATCACCACCGATTGCGGCAGCAGTCGCCCGACCGCGCTGCCGGCGAAGGTCGCGGGAATACCGCAGGCGGCGAAGACGCCAGCCATGCGCCAGTTCACTTGGTGCTCGCGAATTTTCGGGATGGCTCCGACGAGGGAGGCGACACCGATCACCAGCAGGGAGATCGGAATGGCCTGCTCGAGGTCGAGACCGAGACCGAAGACCAGCGCGGGGACGGCCAGGATCGACCCGCCGCCGCCGAGGAGTCCGAGCAGGACACCGATGATCGCCCCGAGCGCGAGTGCGATCGTTATTTCCACATAACTCCTTTCGCCATCAGCCGTGGGGGCGGGGGCGGGTGTGGTTACCGGTCGCCGGTGTCCTGGGAGAGGGTGTCGATGGCGGCCTGCAATGCGGCGGTGGCGTCGTCGGCGACCGCCCCGAGCCCGGGTTGGTCGGCGACCTGAACCATCACCTGCGGGTTCATCGCATCGACCAGCACCGCACCCGGATCAGCCGGGTCGGCGCGCACGACGACGTTGCACGGCAGCAGCAGCCCGATCTGCCGGTCCACGGTGACCGCGCGATGGGCGAGCGGCGGATTGCAGGCACCGAGGATCAGATAGTCCTCCATGTCCTCACCGAGTTTCGCCTTCAGGGTGGCCTTCATATCGATCTCGGTGAGGACCCCGAAGCCTTGGTCCGCCAGGGCTTTGCGGGTGCGGTCCACCGCGTCGGCGAACGAGGTGTGCAGGGTGGTCGACAGTGCGAGCGTCATGAGCGTGTGCTGCCTTTTCTCGGAGAATTTGGGATGGGATCGGCCGGTCACCTGCCCCGATCATCGTCCCGATGGGGCGGGAGACGCCGCGACGAGGCGCGGTACGCCGAGGCGGTGCAGCGGCAGACTCGCCGGGCACCACCCCGCCGCGCCGAACAGCAAAAGGTTGGCCCCGACGAACCTGGTGAGCAGCAGCCACCACAACGAAAAAGCCACGGTGAGTGCGAGGCTCGCGAGCACCATCGTTCCGGCCAGCAACGGGACCACCCGCTCGATCGTCCAGCCGCGGGCGGGGAGAGCGTCGGTCATGGTCGCCTTTCGTCGACGTCGAACGGAGGTCGGGGTGAAAGTGGCTCAGGCGAGGGCGAGGAAGAGTTTCTCGAGTTCGGCCTCGGTCATCGGCTCCTTGCCTTTCTCGGCCGCCTCGCCGGTGAGGCATTCGCGTAGGCCGGTGGCGACGATCTTGAACCCGGCCTTGTCCAGGGCCCGGGAGACCGCGGCGAGTTGGGTGACGACGTCCTTGCAGTCGCGGCCCTGCTCGATCATCGAGATCACCCCGGCGAGTTGCCCGTGGGCGCGGCGGAGCCGGTTGAGTACCAATGCGATGCTGTCTTCGTCGCCGACCATGGCGGTTTCCTTTCCTAGACCTCCCCCCACTGTACCCCCCGGGGTATCGGTGCGGGGTGGGTAAGGGACGCGCCGACTCACCTCCGCACCGGCCTCAGTGCGAGAAGTTGATCTTCGGCAGCACCATGCGCAGCCACGCCGGTGACCACCAGGCGGCGTGCCCGGTCAGCCGCAGCAGTACCGGCAGCAGGATCAGCCGGATCAGCACCGCGTCGAGGAGCACGGCGACACCGAGGATGATGCCCATCTCCTTCGGGGGCAGCGGGTCGGCGAGGGCGAAGGTGAAGAACACGGCGACCATCACCGCGGCGGCGGCGAAGATCACCCGTCCGGAATGGGCGAGGCCGTCGACGTGCGCGACCGTCGGATCGCCGGAGTGTTCGTAGTGTTCCTTCGCGGTGGCGAGGAGGAAGACGGTGTAGTCCATGGCGATTGCGAAGATCATGGCGAAGAAGAACGCCGGCCCCCACCCGTCGAGGAAGCCCTGGGGGGTGAAGCCGAGCAGGCTCGCGCCGTGGCCGTCCTGGAAGATCAGCTTCGCGACCCCGAATGCGGCCGCGGTCGAGAGCAGGCTGACCACGGTGCCGAGGAGTGCGATCAGCGGGGCCTGCAGCGCCACCAGCAGCAGCACGAACCCGAGAACCAGGATGATCCCGACGATCAGCGGGAGGTAGTCGTTGAGGGCCTGCTGCAGGTCCAGGTTCTCCGCCGGTGCGCCGCCAACCAGGGCGCCTTGGGGTAGGTCGGCGCGCAGGGTGTCGAGGATGGTGCCCATTCGTGTGTCGGAGGGATCGACGGTCGGCATGGCCTGCAACATGACGTAGTCACTGCCGTCGGGGGCGGGCTGCGGCGGCGTCACCATCGCGATGCCGTCCGTCGCCGCGGCCGCTGCGGCGGTCTCGGCACCGCCCGTGGTGGGGGTGATGATCTGCAGCATGCCCGGTGCACCCTCGCCCATCTGGGCCTGGACGAGTTCGTAGCCCTGGCGGACCGGGGCGTCGGTGGGAACGACCTCGATCGAGGGCATCGCGACCTTCAGTCCGAGCGCGGGGACCGACAGCGCGATCAGCACCAGAAGGGCACCGATCGCGAACGGCCACGGGTGGCGATGCAGCAGTTCGCCCCAGGCGGCGAACCGCGGCGAACGGTGTATTTGCCGCTTGGCGTAGGGCAGGGAGCCGGCGTTGACCTTGCCGCCCAACGCGCCCAGGGCGGCGGGCAGAAGCGTCATCGAGGCCAGCAGGACGAAGAACACCGCGAGCATGATCCCGACGGCCATCGTCCGCACGGCCGGCGCGGGCACCAGGAGAACGGCGGACAGGCTGACCAGCACCGTGATTCCGGACAGAACCACGGCCTTGCCTGCGGTTTCCATGGTGTCGGCCACGGCGGCACGCGGTGACGAGGCGTGACGGATCGCATCGCGGAAGCGGGCGACGACAAACAAGGCGTAATCGATACCCAGGGCAAGTGCGAACATCATCGCGAAGTTCATCGCCCACACCGAGATCGGGAAGACCTGGTTGAGCAACACCAGGCCGCCCGCCGAGGCGACGAGCCCGGCCAGGGTCAACAGCAGCGGCAGCCCGGCGGCGACGAGAGACCCGAACGCGAGCACCATGATCGCCAACGTCACCGGCCAGGAGAACAATTCCGCCTGAATCATCGCGTCGTGGTTCGCCTTGTTGAAGTCGCTCCACAGTGCGGATGCGCCGGTCGGGTACACCTCGATTCCGTCGCCGGAGAGGGCGGTCAGTTCCGCTTTGCGTTCGTCGACGGCCTTGACCATGTCGTCGGTGCTCGCGTTCGCGCCCGCAATGAGGATGCCGGTGTGCCCGTCCGGGCTGATCGACGTCCCCGGCTGCGGTGCGATCACCGCACCGAACCGTGGGTCGCCCGCGAAGACGGTCCCGACGTCGGCCAGGGTGTGCTGCATCTGCGGGCTGTCGATGGTCTGAGTATCCGAGTGCACGACCACCTGCACCGCGGCCGAGGAATTACCCCCGAAATGCTGCTCCGCGAGCTCGCGGACCTGCACCGACTCCGATCCATTGGCCTGCCACCCGGCACCGGCCAGCGAACTGAACACCGACGGCGCGGCGGCACCGAGGGCGACCAACAGGATCAGCCAGATGCCGAACACCCATTTCGCGTGCCCGGCCATGGCCGCGCCCATGCGGCCGAGCACACCGCCCTCGGTGATCGGCTCGGTCCTCGGGGCGTCGCCGCCCAATGCCGTACTGCGGGTCATACAAGTCCTCCTCGAGGTGATGGCAAAGCGCTGGCAGCGCGTATCGGCGAGGTCGGGCGTGAGGGTGCGCTCACGATCCGTCTCCGGTGTCGAGCGGCCGGCCCAGGGCGGCCCAGCCCGAGGTCCCCCGGCGACCGAGACCGCACCGCGGCCGGTGGCCTCGACGATGCGGGCCCCCTCCCGGCTGCGGTTACCGGACGCACAAATCACGTAGACGACCTCCCCCGCGGGAATCTCCACGGTGTGAGCGGCTAGTTGCCCGAGCGGCATCAACAGCGCACCAGGTACGTGCCCGTCGACGTACTCCCACCGCTCGCGCACATCCACGACGGGAACTCCGTCGGCCCAGCGCACGGCGAATTCACCGAGGTCTACCTCACGCATATCAAACTCCTTCATACCCTAGGGGGTATTTTCAGGAACTCGCTCACTGTACCCCAGGGGGTATGTCGGTACGCAAGTGTGTCGATTGCTCGCGACGTGAGCGAGCAAAGGGCCGAGGAGGATCCGCGCCAGTTCGGGCAGTGCCGTCATCGGAACCTGGCGCAGCCATGCGCCGCTTTCGGCCGGCGGCGGTGCGGGCCACTAGGGCGAGACGGCGGTGCCGACTTCCGTCGTCGAACAACATTCCGGTCGGGATAACCAAGCATGGACAGATACCCCTAGGGGTACTTGACATACCCTATGGGGTATATGGCACCATGTTGCACATACCGAGGACATCGACCCGATGGAGGAACGCATGATTCTCGAGCAGTACTACATCGAGTGCCTGTCGCACGCGTCGTACCTGATCGGTGACGAGAGCACCGGCCGAGCGGTGGTGGTCGATCCGCGCCGGGACATCGGCGAGTATCTCGACGACGCCGACAAGCACGGGTTGCGCATCGAGGGTGTGATCAACACCCACTTCCACGCGGACTTCGTCTCCGGCCACCTCGAATTGGTCGAGGCAACCGGGTCGTGGATCGGGTTCGGCGAGGCCGCCGAGACCGACTACCCGATCCGCCGCCTACGCGACGGCGAGCGAATCCGCCTCGGCGAGGTCGAGCTCGAGATCCTGTCGACCCCAGGACACACGTGGGAGTCGATCTCGGTGCTGGTGCGCGAACGGGCGGGGGTGACCCCGACCGCGGTGCTGACCGGCGACTCACTGTTCATCGGCGACGTGGGCCGGCCGGATTTGGTCAACCTCGGCCACGGATCCAACACAGACCTGGCCCGGGCGATGTACCGCACGGTGCACGAGAAGCTGCTGACCCTGCCCGATCAGGTCACCGTCATGCCCGCGCACGGTGCCGGCTCGTCCTGCGGGAAGAACCTCTCGACCGAGCTGAGCTCGACTATCGGGGAGCAGCGCGCCACCAATCCGTCGGTGCAGCCGATGAGCGAGGACGCCTTCGTCGCGCTGGTCACCAACGGCCAACCCGCGGCGCCCTCCTACTTCTCCGTCGATGCCGCGATGAACAAGCAGGTCCATCCTCTCCTCTCCCGAGACCGGGCGATCCCCGAACTCTCGCCGGAGCGGGTGCGCGCCGAACTCGTCGCCGGTACCCGGGTGGTCGACGCGCGCAGCGTGGACGACTTCGCGGCCGGGCATCTGTGCGGCTCGGTCAATGTCGGGTTCGACGGCCGGTTCGCAGAAACTGGCGGGATGGTCGCCGAAGTGGGCGAGAAGCTGGTGCTGATCACCTACCCGGGCGAGGAGCAGGACGCGGCAGTGCGGCTGGCGCGGATCGGCTCGGACGATACGGTCGGCTACCTGTCCGTCGGCCACGACGGACACTTTCCCGCCGAGCTGGCTGATCTCGTGCAGTCGGCGCTCCGCACCACCGTCGACGAGCTCGACGCTCTGCTCGCCGCCGATGCGGTGACCCTGATCGACATCCGCAATCCGGGCGAGCGGGAGTTCGGGACGATACCAGGGGCGGCGCCGATTCCGCTGGCGCAGTTGCACACCCGGCTCGAGCAGATACCCACCGGCAAGCCGATCGTGGTGCACTGCGCCGGCGGCTGGCGGTCGAGTGTGGCCGCGTCGCTGCTGCGGGCGCAGGGCTTCGAGAACGTCTCCGACCTGCTCGGCGGCTACAACGCCTGGGCCGAGGCGCACGTCCCCGCCTGATCAGGCCACACGCAGTCCCGATCAACGAAGGCGCCCAACCGGTGGCAACGAAAAATCTCACCCTCGTGGACTTCGAGTCCACGATCGCCGACAGCGGCAGCGGTCTCGTTGACTCTGGGCCTCTTGGTGCGGACCCTGCCGCGCCTTCGCCCCGGTGTTCGAGAAGTCCTCGGCCACGCATCCAGATATCGTGCACGCGAAGGTCGACACCGAAGCCGAGCAACAACTCGCCGCCATGGCGAACATCCGGTCGATCCCCACCATCATGGCCTTCCGCGAAAGCGTGCTCGTCTACTCCCGGCCCGGGTACTGCCCGCACGCGCCCTCGACGACCCTGATCGGCAGGGTGAAGGCCCTCGACATGGCTCTGGTGCACGCGACGGTCGCCGAACGACGCGCAGTCGCCGGCGCCTGACCTGAACCGTTCACCCGAACCCCGCACTCCGTACCCAGGAGGATCCCATGTGTTACCCCGTCACCTGCGCGAACTGCGGCAACACCGGCTGGGGCGGTTGCGGCCGACACCTCGACACCGTCATGAGCTCCGTGCCTACCGCCGATCGCTGCACCTGCCGTCAGGACACCACCCCGGTCCAGGACCAGCGTCGCACCCTGCGTTCATTCTTCCGCCGCTGACCGCCTGGCCGAACGGTCGGCTGCGCGATCGCGGCAGAGGCTATCGTTCTCGATGGTCAGCACTTGAAACGCGCGAGCGAACGTACCTCGCGGCCCGTAACGAACCGGCGATATCTTGACCACCATCGAATTCGGCGCTCGCCTCGGCGAGGTCCGGGGCCCGCTGAAAGCCGTAGGGCATCTTTAGAACCAGTGACGGCGTCCACCGACGGCGCGGCCGGTGGCCCCGAGCAGCGCGAGGATGACTCCGATGACCAACAGGATGATCCCGATGGTCCAGAGGATTGAGATGCCCGCCACGAATCCGATCACGAGCAGAATCAGTCCGAGAATGATCACGATGAACCTCTTCTCGGCGCGTGTGCGCCAATCATCCGCGGTTACCCCCTCGTCGTAGTCGGAAAACAGATAGTCGACAGCGAGATGCGCAGGGTTGGCCGTGAGCAGGGGCACCCATGCGCGGCAGGCGTCACTCATGGTGTGTGCGGGTGACTGCTGCAAGAAACGCACGATCTTCTGCGGGCTCCGGGTGCGCGGAGGGGCCGGTCGGGTTTCGTAATGGTCCCGGCCACAAGTCGCGGAGGCGATCGATTTCGTTTGTTTTCGTCGAGTTCTCCACCTGGGTTCTTCCTCGACGCGGCGCAGTTGTGCCCCGCAACTGTCACGGGCGCGGAAGTGCTGGTGATACTCGATCCTTGTCGGAATACCGCAAACACGATCTGCCCCACACCATTCCCCACGATTCTCGTGTCATCGCCTGCTCCGACAACGGTCACGGAGGTACTAGCAGATCCGGCAACAGTCTTTTATGCCGCCTTGTCGGGGTGATCGGAAGGCTGCGTCCGCGGGGGCACGGGAACGCGCTCCCCGCCACGTAGGGGCCTAGGGTGTGTCTCCCAATGATTTGTGGTGTTGTGCTGCAGACTCTTCGGTGTGGCAGACGTTGTTGATCGGTTTGAGGTGTTGACGGACAAGCAGTGGGAGTTGCTCGCGCTGCTGTTGCCCAGTTCCGATGGGCTCCGGGGGCGGAAGTTCCGGAACAATCGTGTGGTGGTCGAGGGGATGCTGTATCGACTGCGGACCGGGTTGCCCTGGCGAGATCTCCCGTCGCATTTCGGGCCGTGGAAGACGGTGTGGAAGCGACATCGCCGCTACGCCGGAGACGGAACCTGGGATCGGGTGCTGACGGCTCTGGTCGCGATGGCCGACGCCGGCGGGAACCTGGACTGGGCGGTCTCTGTCGATTCCACAGTGGTCCGGGTCCATCAGCACGGTGCGAACGCCGCCCGCCACACAGGGGGATCTACCGAATTACACGAACCTGCGTGACGAGCCTGCCGATCACGGCATCGGCCGGTCGAGGGGCGGGTTGACCAGCAAGGCGCACCTGGCGTGCGACGGTCACGGGCGCCCGCTGTCGGTGCTGGTCGGCCCAGGCCAAGCCGGTGACAGTCCGATGTTCGCCCACGTGCTGGAGGGCATCTGCGTGCCGCGGCTCGCGGGCGGAGCGCACCGCACGCGCCCCGTCGAGGTCCGGGCCGACAAGGCGTACTCATCACGGGCAAACCGGGAACTGCTGCGAAGCAGAGGCATCAAGGCGGTGATCCCCGAGAAGACCGATCAGGCAGCGAACCGGGTGAACAAGGGCCGCGCGGGCGGGCGGCCACCGAACTTCGACCCGGAGTCCTACAAGGGGCGCAACGTGGTCGAACGGGCCTTCAACAAGGCGAAACAGTGGCGTGCGGTGGCCACTCGCTACGACAAACTCGCCCTCACCTACCGCGCCGGATTCCTGCTCGCCGGCATCGTCGAGTGGCTCAAGTTATTGGGAGACATGCCCTAGTGGGCGGCCACCTCGGCTTTCAGCGTTCTTTCAGCTTGTGTGTGTGACGATCTGGCAAAGTGACCATCGACAACCGAACAAGGACAGCGGTTTCGTCCCGCGCGCCATGCACGGCATTGCTTCGGCATGGTGATCCGAGCTGTGACAGCTGAACGCGCACTTCGATCAGATTTGGATCGCTGCGCTGACGGGCGGCTGGGAGGAAGGGGCGTTGGTGATCATTCGTTTTCCGGGTGTGTATCGGCCCCAGCATGATTCGCGGCTTCTTTTGGAATCGCTCGGCGACGAGCAGGTGCATGCGGGTACGCGGATTCTGGATTTGTGTGCGGGCACTGGGGTGGTCAGCGTGTGGGCGACTCGGTACGGTGCGCGCAGCGTGACCGCAGTCGACGTTTCGCGTCGGGCGTTGGTCAGTACCTGGCTCAATACGGCGGTTCGCGGGCACCGTGTGCGGGTTGTTCGCGGTGATCTGGTGTCACGAGTACGTCACCGGCGGTTCGACTTGATCGTAGCGAACCCACCCTATGTTCCTGCCGAGCACGATGGGCTGCCGGCGAGAGGTCGTGCGCGGTGCTGGGACGCCGGGCACGAGGGACGGGCGTTGTTGGACCGGATCTGCGGCGATGCCCCGGACCTCCTCGACGACGGGGGACGGCTGGTGCTCGTGCAATCGACGCTGAGCGGCACGGAGAAAACGCGATTAATGCTGGGGGAACGCGGCTTACACGTTGAGGAAGCACGCCGTGTCCGCGTCCCGTTCGGTCCGGTGCTGCAAGCGCGACGGGATCTTCTCGTTGATCGCGGGTTGATCGGGCCACAGCAGTGCACCGAGGAACTCGTAGTGTTCCGGGCGGTCAAATGAGCACCCAGCTGACGCGGTCGGGCGTGCGCGCCGCGTGTGATCGAGGTCACCGATGACGCCCTCGGGGTCGTCCGGCCGGTTGGTGCCACTGACCGCGGCGCAGCAGGCGATCTGGCTTGCCCAGCAGCTGACGCCCGACGTGCCCTACGTCATCGCCCAGTACGTGGATCTGACCGGGCCCATTGAGGTGGAGAAGCTGTGCGAGGCGCACACGCGGGCGATGGACGAACTGGGCGCGGAGGTCGTGCTGGCCGACGTCGACGGACAACCGTATCAACGTGAGAGGACTCGATCGGCAGGTCAAGTCCTGGTTTTGGACTTCCGCGCCGAACGCGACCCGGCCGAGTTCGCGCGGGAGTGGATGCGACGTGACTGCACGGTCCCACTCGCGATGGACGACTACTCGCTGATCTTCTCGCGTGTCCTGCGGGTCGGTGACGATCGTGTGTTCTGGTATTCGCGTGCCCACCACCTCTCATTGGATGGATATGCGGCAATGCTGCTGATGCAACGGACCGCGCAGTGGTACGCCGCGGCGCTCGGCGGCGACGAGCCGGATCCGCATCGGGTGGTGGGGCCCGAGCAGTTGAGCCGAGCGGATCGGGACTATCGATCGTCCCCGCGGTTCGATACCGACCGTAAATACTGGGCCAGGCTCGCCCCCGATCTGCCACCGGTGGTCAGCCTCGCCGGACGGAGCGCTGCGCCTCGGCCCGCCGTCCGGGTCACCGGCCACCCCACGGTGGTGTCTTCCACGCCGATGCCCGGAGGCCGGTCCGTCCTCGATCGCACCGCTGTCCTCGTCGCGGCCTTCGCCGCCTACTTGGCACGGATGACCGACGTCGACGACGTCATGGTGTCCCTTCCGGTAACGGCCCGCACAACCGGACCGCTGCGGGCTGCGACGGGTTCGGTCTCGAATGTGGTGCCCCTGGCACTGCCGGGGATCGGGGCCACGACCGTCGAGGAAGCGATCGGAATCGCGCGGGCGGCACTGATCGCGTCACTGCGCCACCAGCGGTATCGGCGCGAAGACATCGGCCGTGAGCGCGGCACGGCCGCTGGTGAGCTCACCTCGTTCGGCCCCGTGCTGAATCTGATGCTGTTCGAACCCGACATCAACCTCGGTGCGGTCACCGGTCGGGTGCACGTTCTCACGACCGGTCCGACCGCGGATCTGGCGGTGAACATCTACCCGGGCACCACGGATCTGATGCCGCGGATCGACTTCGAAGCCAACCCTGCCCTCTACAGCCAGAGGCAACTGAGCAGCCACCACCGCCGGTTCACCCATTTCCTGCAGACGTTCCTGGCCGAAATCGGCGAGGACTGCGCCGTCGCCGACCTGGAGTTGTTCCTGCCCGGGGAACGCGAGGTCCTGACACCGGCGCGCGGCCCGGCCGATGCCGAACCGGCAACCCTCACCCAGTTACTCACCACGGGTACCGGTGCATCCGGTGAGCGAATCGCGGTCCGCGACCGCGGACGATCCTTCTCCTACCGGGACCTCGACCGCCATTCGACCGCGTTGGCCGGCACGCTGCTGGGCGCCGGCATCGGTCCGGAAGACCTCGTGGCGGTCGCCGTACCCCGCTCGTACGAATCGGTGGTCGCCGTGTGGGCGATCGCGGCCACCGGCGCCGCCTATGTCCCCATCGACCCGACGCATCCGCGCGCTCGCATCCAGTACATGCTCGACGACTGCAAACCTGTTGCCGGCCTGACGTCCTCCGACACCCGGAGCCAGCTGCCGGACACACTGCGATGGCTCACCGTCGCCCTCGACGCCCTCGACGCCCTCGACGCCCTCGACGCCCTCGACGCCCTCGACGCCCTCGCCGTGCCGCCACCGCGCCCACCGCGCCCGGTGCGCCGGGAAAACGCCGCGTATGTGATCTACACGTCCGGGTCGACCGGTGCACCCAAGGGTGTCGTCGTCACCCACGACGGCCTGGCCAATCTCGCACAGGAAATCCGCGACCACTACGCCCTCTCCGCCACCTCGCGGATCCTGCATTTCGCCTCGCCGAGCTTCGACACGGCTCTGGTCGAAGTCCTCGCTGCGGCCCTGGCCGGCGCCACCTTGGTGGTGACCCCGCCGGATGTGGTTGGCGGCCACGAACTGGCCGATCTCCTACGCTGCGAAGGTGTCACCCACGTGCTGTCGACACCGTCGGCACTGGCAACGGTGGACCCCGCCGGCCTCGACGATGTGGAATTGGTCCTCGTCGGCGGTGAGGCGTGTCCACCGGAACTGGTGGCGCGCTGGGCGCACCACCGGACGATGCGCAATGCCTACGGCCCGACCGAAACCACGTGCAGTGTCACGCTCAGCGCCCCGATGGCCCCGGATCGGCCGGTGACGATCGGGGCGCTGATGCGCGGCGTCGACGCGGTGGTGCTGGACCGGCGCCTGCGGCCGCTTCCCTCCGGCGCGGTCGGCGAACTGTATCTCGGCACCCCAGGGTTGGCCCGCGGTTACGCGCGCCGAGGAGGGATGACCGCCGGCCGGTTCGTCGCCAATCCGTTCGGCAAACCCGGCTCCCGCCTGTTCCGCACGGGTGATCTGGTCCGATGGACACCCGAGGCAACACTCGAGTACGTCGGTCGCAGCGACGACCAGGTCAAAGTCCGCGGGTTCCGGATCGAACTCGGCGAGATCGACACCGCCCTACGCGAGCACCCGGATGTCCGGTTCGCGACGACCGTGGTCCATGACAGGGCGGGGGATGCACTGCTGGTGTCGTATGTGCTGTTGCGGACGTCGTCGGCATTGACCCCGGCGATGCTGCGGACGGCTGTAGCCCAGCTGCTGCCGGACTACATGGTGCCCGCGGTGATCACCGTCTTGGACGACGTTCCGCTGACGCCGACGAAGAAGCTCGACCGGGCCGCCCTGCCGACCCCCGACTTCGGCTCCGCCGCTCCCTCGGCGCGGCCGCCGCGCACACCCGATGAACACGCGGTGGCCGGGGTGCTGGCCCGGGTACTGTGCACCGACGTGGTGGACGCGGAATCGTCCTTCTTCGACCTCGGTGGGGATTCGCTCTCCGCCACCCGGGTGATCGCGGCACTCAACGCCGATTTCGGCACCCAGTTGGGGGTGCGCGATCTGTTCGAGTTCCCCACCGTAGCCGCCCTCGCCCAGCTTCTCGCCGAGGAACACCCGAAGTCGGGTGAACTCTCCTCGCTGCGCGCGTTCGCAACACAACCGCTGCCCCAGCGGGTTCCGCTGGCCCCAGCGCAGCAATTCCTCGATCGCACCGCCACCCGCCCAGCCCTGTACAACCTCCCGTTCACCGTCACGATCCGCGGTGCCCTCGACATCGAGGCGCTGCGCAGCGCCACCGCCGACGTGCTCGACCGGCACCACCCGCTCCGCACGATCTACCCCGATTCGGTGGACGGCCCCCACCAGCGGGTCCTCGACGCCGGCGACGCCGTCCCCGACCTCACCCCGACACACGTGAGCGCATCCCACCTCCCGGCACACACCCGCCCTCTGCTGCACCGCGGCTTCGACGTTCGCAGCGAACCGCCGCTGCGGGCCACACTGTTCGCCACCGGGCCCGAGGAGCACCTGCTCGCGTGCGTGATCCACCACATCTCCGCCGACGGGTGGTCGCTGGCAGTCCTCGCCCGCGACCTGCTGACCGCGTACGCGGCCCGCGCTGCCGGCACCGCACCGAGTTGGGCGCCGCTGCCGGTGCAATACGCGCACTACAGTCTCTGGCGGCACGACGTTCTCGGCGACGACGCTGATCCCGGCAGCCTCACGGCCCGTCAGATCGACTTCTGGAAGGCCGAACTGGCAGGGCTGCCCCGGGAACTGACGCTGCCGGCGGACCGACCCCGTCCACAACGCTGGACCTACGCGGCCGGCCGTCTGAGTTTCGCGGTCGACGAAGAAACCCACGCAGCACTGCTGACCACCGCGCACGCACGGCGAGCGACCCTGTTCACCGTGCTGCACTCCGCGCTGGCCCTGCTCCTCGCACGCCTGTCCTCGCAGCGCACGATCGCGATCGGCATACCGACGGCCGGGCGCACCCATCCCGACCTCGACGAAGTCGTCGGCATGTTCGTCAACACTCTCGTTCTCCGCTCGACGGTCGACCCAGGCACCACCGTTGCCGACCTTCTCGACCAGTCGCGCGCCACCGAGCTGAACGCGTTCGCGCACGCCGATGTCCCGTTCGAGCACCTCGTCGACGTGCTCGACCCGCCCCGGTCGCCGTCGCTGCACCCGTTCTTCCAGGTCGCGTTATCGCTGAACAACTTCACCGCCGCCACCCTCGACAGCGACGGACTGGAGTTCGAGATCGCACCGCAACCACTGGATATCGCCAAATGCGATCTGCACTTCCACTTCACCGACCACCACAGCGCAAAAGGCCACCCGGCCGGCATCGACTGTGAACTGGTGTATTCGGCCGATCTGTTCGACCACGATACCGTCGCAGGATTCCTCCCCGTGCTGCGCACCATCCTCGCCGAGGCCGTCGGATGAGATCCGACGCCGCACCGGTGCCGGGGCGGCGGACACGGTGTCGGTCACACTGAACACCATGGACCGCCGCAGCCTGCACCCCGGAAACTGGAATGTGCGGGTGCGATCCACCGCGGCCGCAGTCCTTGCCGTCACGGTGTGCCTGCTCCTCGCCGGTGGTGCGCTCCTGTTCGTGCTGTACCGCAATCTCGAACACTCCGCCCGAGGCGCCGCCGACTCACGGTCCCACCAGATCATCGAGCAACTCCACTCTCAGCCGCCGCAGGAACTCGACGCATCGCTGCTCGCGACCGACGGCCAAATCGGGGCCGTCCACATCCTCGACAACCAGGGAAGCGTGCTCGTCACCTCGGCCGGGATTCCGTCGTCACCGGTCCTTGCCGCCCCGCTGCCACCCGGCGAGTCCGCCTACCTCGGAAACCTCCACTTCGGGCACGAACGCGACTACTGGGTCGCCGCCCACGGCACCATGTCCCCGAACGGGCCGGTCACCGTGGTCACCGGCGCCGACCGCGAACCGGTCGAAGGTGTCCTGGCCACTGTCGCGGCGCTCCTGGCGATCGGTGCCCCGATCGTCATCGGCTTCGTCGCCGTCGCCACCTACCGGCTCATCGGCGCGGCACTTCGCCCGGTGGAGCGGATCCGCGCCCGTGTGGCGTCGATCTCCACCGATCAACTCGACGAACGGGTTCCCGTGCCCGCGGCCCGGGACGAAGTCGCCGATCTCGCGGTCACCATGAACAGCATGCTCGCGCGGCTCGAGGCCGGGCACCTGGCCCAGCGGCGTTTCGTCGGCGACGCCTCGCACGAACTGCGCAGCCCGCTGGCGACCATCACCGCCGCCCTCGAGCTCGCACAATCCCGTCCCGAATTGATCGACACGGCCCTGGTCGACGAGTCGTTGCTTCCCGAAGCCCGGCGGATGCATGCGTTGCTCGAAGATCTTCTGTTGCTCGCGCGTGCCGACGAAGACTCACTGACCCACCTGCGCGTCGACGTCGATATCGACGATCTGATCCTGGCCGAACGCGCCCGCCTCCGGGGCCTTCCCGGCATCGTGGTCGCCGCCGCCGTCGACCCTGTCCGGGTGGCCGGGGATGCGGAGCAGCTGGCCCGGCTGGTCCGCAATCTCGTCGACAACGCCGTCCGCCACGCACACACCCGAATCGCCCTCGCCTGCCGCAGGTGCGAGGGAAGCGCCGTGATCGAGGTGGCCGACGACGGGCCGGGCATCGCCTCCGCGGACCGGGCCCGGATCTTCGAGCGGTTCGTCCGCCTCGACACTCCCCGAACCCGCGCATCCGGTGGTTCCGGACTCGGTCTCGCCATCGCCGCCGAAATCGTTGCCGCACACCACGGGTCGATCGAGGTCCGCGACCATGAAGGCGGGGGTGCACACTTCGTCGTCACCCTTCCGATCGGCGACGACAGCTACTCCTCCGAACCCATCGAATAGCCCACGCCGCGGACCGTGTCGATGCTCGTTGTGCCGAACGGGGCATCGATCTTGCGGCGAAGGTAGCCGATGTAGACCTCCACGATGTTGTCGTCGCCCTCGTAATTGGCGTCCCACACCGCTTGCAGAATATCGTGTTTGGTGACGACCGAGCCTGCGTGGCGCATCAGGAACTCGAGCACACTGTACTCGCGGGGAGTGAGCTGGAGGCGGGTCTCCCCACGGGTGACCCGCCGCATCGCCGGGTCCAACGAGAGTCCGGCAACACTCAGGACCGGCGGTCGCGGCGGGGCGCCGCGCCGCACCAGCGCCCGTAACCGGGCGATCAGCACCACGAACGAGAACGGTTTGATCAGATAGTCGTCGGCACCGAGGTCGAAGGCATCGGCGAGGTCGTATTCGCCGTCCTTGGCCGAGAGCATCAGCACCGGCGTCCACACCTGCTGCCGACGCATCTCCCGGACCACGTCGTACCCGTGTTTGCCAGGCAACATGATGTCGAGGACCACCACATCGAATCCGCCACCTACCGCAGCCGCCAGCCCGGCGACGCCGTCGTGTTCGACCTGCACGGTGCACCCGTCAGCCACCAAACCGCGGCGCACCGTCTCGGCCAGGCGCGTTTCGTCCTCGACCAGCAACACCCGCACCGCCGCCTCCTCCACAACATTCCCGCAACCAGTGGACCCCAACGGTACGACCGGGGTACCACCATCACCTGGTCCCTCCAGCGCCGGTGTCAGCGCGATCGCCCGGGTCGGGTCACGTCCGCACCCGGGATACGGCGACCCTCTTGGCGAGGTCGTCCCGGGCTGCGCCGGGTGCCATCCCGACGGTCGCCAAACCCAGTAGCACCCCGGCCAGCGCGAGCACCAGCGGTGCGGTCGCCGGTGTACCACCGACAGCCCCGGTCGATGCCAGCCAGAGGTGTTCCCAGCCGGGCAGCTCTGCCCATGTGTATTTGTGGTTGAGGACGCCGGTGTCGAGGTTCGCGCTCACGTGCTCGTACACCCCGAACAGAGCCGCCGGAGCGGCGCACAGAGCAACCAGCCGAGCCTGCACGATGGCGATCCGTGAGCGGTTGAACACGACGATCAACGTCGAGCAGAAGAGCACACTCAGCACAATCCACGGCACGATCTGCTCGGTGCTCCTCCAGTGCCGCAGCGATGCCAGTTCGATTGCGACGAACGCGCACGAGAGCACCGACAGCGCAAGCAGTGCCGCCTGAAACCGCGCGACGAGTCGTGCTTGACGCGCGCCGCCGCGTTCCGGGGCAACCTCATCGTGCATGGCCGCTCATTCTCCTACTGCGGGGCCAGGACACTCAAAATGGTGTCCAGAGTCTGTTGATCGATTCCGTATTTGCCCAATTCCTTCGTCAAGGTATCGGATATCGTGTCGGGACTGTAGGGGCCGTATTCGGTGACCTCCTTCGCCCACTTACCCGCGTTGCTGACTCCGGCTGCCTCGAACGCCGCCTGGATCTGGCTCTGGCTTGCCGTGTTCGGATCTACCTGAGCGACCTCCGTGGCACTGCCGCTGCCGCCTGGGGTCATGGTGGAGGACGCAACCACCGATGTTGTCGGACTCGCCGATGACCCGGTGCCACTGTCGTTGGAGCTGCATCCTGCAAGCAGGCCGGCAGAAATCAGAAGCGGGATACCGAACTGGACGCTCTTTTTCGTCATAGTGGTCAACCTACTTTCGGTGTCCGGCAGCACCCTGGCTGTCGGCTGGGAACAAGCTGGCAGAGCGCCACACGGGCCGCGACTGTCTCACGGGGAGCGCTCCCCGATACCCGGTCGACATGGTCGCCATGATTCGCGCTGGCCGCTGAAAAAGTGCTGAAAGTAGCGCCTGGCGTTGATAGGCGTCACCGCACGCCGCCCGCTGACCAACCGAGCCCGATAGCCCTCACTCGGCGCCGGTGAACGAGGGGGTGAGGCGTCGATATCGGGCCCTTTCAGGGGTTGACCTTCGAGTGGACTCGAAGGTTTACCGTGGCCGGTATGGCCGAGTTGCTGATCTCCGAACTGTCGCGCCGCAGCGGTGTCCCCGCGACGACGCTGCGCTATTACGAGCAGGTGGGTCTCCTGCCCGCCGCCCGCTCGCACTCCGGGTACCGCCTTTACGACGAGCACGCCGAACAGCGGTTGCGGTTCATCTCCGCGGCCAAGCGCCTGCATCTGCCGCTGCCGGAGATCTTCGAGCTGCTGACGGTGTGGGAGGACGAGGCCTGCCGGTCGGTGAAATCGCAGCTGCGACCAGCCCTCGACGCCCGGATCACCGAGGCAGCCAACGGGATCGACGAGCTGACCAGGCTGCACACCGAACTCGTCGCCGCGCGCGGGCGGCTCGACTCGTTGCCTGACCGTGCCGACCGCTGCGACCCGCAGTGCACCTTTCTCCTCGACCCTGTCACCGTGCAGGGGATGGACGTGGCGACGGCCGACCGGCCGATCGCGTGCACCCTCGACGGCGACGACTACCGCACCCGGATCGACGCCTGGCACTCCCTCCTCGACGGATGCCCCCGCGAGCAGGTCGATACCGGGGTCCGGGTCACCGTGCCCGCCGAGTCCGCTGCCGAGCTCGCCGCCCTGATCGTGGCCGAACAACACTGCTGCGCCTTCCTCGACTTCACCCTCGGCTTCGACCGCGACACCGTCGCGCTGACGATCACGGCCCCGGCCGATGCGCGGGCCCTGATCGACGACCTGATCACCCCGACGGCGCCGTGACCGTCGCCAGATCCGTTGCCCTGTTTGTGCTCGCCGCGATCTTCGAGATCGGCGGCGCCTGGCTCGTCTGGCAAGGGGTGCGCGAACAACGCGGTTGGCTCTGGGCCGGGTTCGGCGCACTGGCCCTCGGCGCGTACGGTTTCGTCGCCACTCTGCAGCCCGACGCGAACTTCGGCCGCATCCTGGCCGCCTACGGTGGAGTGTTCGTTGCCGGCTCCCTGCTGTGGGGCATGGCCTTGGACGGCTTCCGACCAGACCGCTTCGACGTCACGGGCGCACTGATCTGCCTCGTCGGACTCGCCGTCATCATGTACTCGCCGCGCTGACCCCACACGAACCAGTGAAGGGAGGTGTGAGGACCGGGGCGTGTGATGCGGTCCGGGATCGGATGGATCGGGTTGCGCTCTGCCGGGGGCGAAAGGAGTTGATGTATCTGCCGGCGGAGTCGCTCGGGTTCACGGTGGTGTAGCACTGACTCTGCCCGGCTCCCGAACTCCTGGGGGTGCGGACCGGTGCTGCGTGTGGGGCGTAATGGTGCTGTGATCGGGTCATCAACACAAACCAGCGATCAGTGTTCCTCTGTTGCCGGGCCGTGCTTCCAGGGATGATTCACGCGCGTCGCGGCAGCATCGTAAACATCGCATCGATGGCGGGATTTCACTACACCGTGAATCACGTGGCCTATGCGGTCGCCAAAGCCGGTGTAGTCGCACTCACCAGAGATGTGGGGTATGAAGCGGCGCCGCATGGAGTCCGGGTCAACGCCGTAGCGCCAGGCCCGATCGCAGCCCCGACGAGCTCTGCTCGCGAGCGGGATATCCTCGAGACCCTCGGTAATGCGGTGCCGCTTGGCGGATGCGCCGATCCACAGGATATCGCTGATGCTGTCGCGTACCTAGCGTCTGATCGCGCACGATACATAGTCGGCACGACGCTCATGGTTGCCGGCGGCGCCGACCTGCGAGTTAGTTAGGGGTCCAGTCGCATTCGTGCGCTTGGGCGGCGTAGCGCCAACGGTAGGTCGACTTGACCATGAGTTGGCGAAAGTATAAGCAATGCATCGTATTGCGTTTCTGGGTCGTTGGGGAATATGAGGCGGCAACCGCGGGATCGTCCCGGCTTTGTGAGGAACTGGCATGAAGCTCGGTGGCCCCGATCCTGCGGTGTCATGCTCTTCGCAACAGCGAAAGACCTTTTTGGCAAGGGGAGTGACCACCGTTTGGCCCAACTTGATGGTGTCGGCGAGGTTGCCGTCGGCACCGACGGTGACGTTGATCGTCTGGCCCGCCTGTGCATCCGGGTCGGTGGAGACGACTCCGGTGTGGTCACTACCGGCCGCCGACCATCGGACGGGGACATAGCCCCGGTTCCCGACGAAACGGCGCGAGGCATCGGTTCTGTCGAGGGCGGGCTGGGCGTCCCCGAGCAGAACCGCGGGCACCTGATGCACGGCGGCGCAGGGCCTGCGCCTGCTGCTCCAGCCGGGTGTGCGTCGCCGTCCCATACGCGGCGGCGAACGGGACCAACATCACCATCAACACCGCAGCGAGCAGCATGATCACCGCCTCGAGACGGTCACCGCGGCGCATCAGGCGATTGCGGCTCCACGGTCCGAGCCGCCACCACCGCATCGGCATTGGAAATGGCACCGGCGCCGGTGCCTCCCAGCGCATCACCCACCTCCGGCAGGATTGCCTCTGTCTCCTCCTCCGATTGTGCGACCGAATCCAGCCCGGCGCAGCCCCGCGTCAAGCGCAAAGTCAGAACCATCGCAGCAACAAGCGACTCGCCCGAGTTGGCCGGCATCCCTCGCCGACTCGGGCGACACCCATACACCCATCCGTCGCGACCGTCGTTGACAGCGGCGACGGCGCCCGCGCGGACTCCTCCGCCCAACCTCAGTACGTGGTCCGCCGAGCGACACCCATGAGGTGCGGCGGTCAACTGTCGGGGGTCACTCAACTGGCGCAGTCCATCTGCCCGCCGGAGGTATCGGCGAGGTGGTGAGAACCTCGAGGACGTACGATTCGTCGTCCTCCGGGACGGACGAGGCGGGCGACGGCCACGTCCGCGAGCGCGGTGACGAGCCAGGTCATCCCTGAAGAGGCGGGGCCTTGTCAAGGGTCGCGTTTTACGTGGTCGACACCCTCGCGCAGATCGGCGGGCAGCGATGATCCACGACGACAAGGCGCTCCTGTTTCGGCTCCATGCGGACAGCGCTGGGTGAGGGCCGGGGGTCAAGACGCAGCGCCCGCAGCGTGAGCGAGGACGAATGGTCTTGACGGTGGCCCGGCCCGGCGCACACTGGAATGAGCCCGAGAACAGGTCGAGGACCAAACGACGCGATTCGGTTTCGCTATGTGGTTGTGGTGCAACGTCTCCAGTGTGATGCGTATGGGGTTGGGCAGGGCCGAGCTTCCTCGGCTGGCCGGTCATCCCTTCGCCCGGCGGTGCGGGCATGGAGCGGTGCGCTGGCAATACGCGGGGTCAATCAGGACGACGACCACGCCGTTGGCACGGGGGTCAGACCTGGCAACGGCCGCGCGCGTGTTGCGTCCGGGGTGCTCACGCCGTTGCCCTCTGGGGCCAACGCGCGGATCTCTCCGTCACGCAGCCCGTAGTAGACGAGGGTGAGCAGTTGCGGGCCGCGGCGACCTTGGCGATGTTCCGGCCGCGGCGGGCCTCGATGCGTTGGCGGTCGACCGAGATCTTCGTGCCGGCGGGTTCCCGTTGGATGGCCTCCACCGCCGCCCAGTGCACCAGTTTGGAGCCCTGCTTCGTGATGTGCCCGCGGTGAACGACGGTGTCGGACTCGCGGTGCTTGGGGGTCAGACCGGCCCACGAACACAGGTGGCCGGGGTCGGCGAAGCGGTGCACGTCACCGATCTCCGCGACGAACACCGCCGCCAGGGTGGGGCCGACCCCGGGCAGCGCCTGAATCGCCCGATAGCCAGGATGGCCACGCAACTCGGCGGCGATCCGGTCGAAGAATCGTCCCTCGTGCGCGTCGAGGACGTCGATCAGCTCGAGCAGCGAAATCACCCGCTGCGCGTACGCGACGCCGAGCGGCACCTGCGTCAGACGCTCACGCCCCTCGACGCCGAACAGGTCCGATACCCGGATCAACACCCCGGCCTTGGCGAGCACCGAGTGGACCTGGGCCTTGAGCCCGGAGCGCAAGGCCACCAGCTTCGCTCGATAGCGCACCAGCTCGCGCAACTCCCGTGTGGCGGGCGGGGCAATCCACGCCTCGGGCAACCGGTGCATCCGGAGCAGGTCCGCCAGATCTCCGGCGTCGCGTACATCGTTCTTCACCCTCCGATACCGGAAACCCTTGACACCCAGAGGATGTGCGAGATGCACGCACGCGCCGGCGGCCTGCAGGGCATCGACCGCCCAGTACCAGCCATAGGTCGCCTCGAGCACCACCTCCGGGTTCGCGCCGGCCTTCTCGATCTGCAGTCCCAACGCCACCGGATCGTTGACGATCCGCACCGCCGACAATTGTTCGCCCTCCGCCGTCTGGCGGACGATCACCGACCGCTGCCGGTGCAGATCGATCCCGACGACCTGACTTCCGTCATACTCGTTCATAGGGGCCTCCTCCGTCGTGACGAACTGACACCCCCAGCATTCGCCGGGAACCACGAGGAGAGGGAGGCCCCGCCCCTTTCATCGCATCAGGATCGGTTGCGGCAGTTCGTCGCTGGCCTCGGCGCCGGTAACAGGGCCACATCGGCTGCAGCTGACCACCAGGACGTGGCCGTGGGGCTGACAGCGAGCCCAGTGATGTCGCTCGCGGACACGGTGGCGGGCGTCGAGGTGCAGCCAGAGGAAAGCGAGGTCGTCGCGGTGGGGGATGGTGTCGCCGCGGTGGTGGGCAGGTGTCCGCAGGTCGGACAGGCCATAGGGCCGATTTGGGCGCGCAGCTGCTCCGCAGCAACTGTTGATGTGGAACCACACTCGGTACCCGTCACCATGACGGACTCGGACGGCTGCTGAGGTAGGCGGCGGTACAGGATGGAGCGGGTCAGTCCGGTCTTGTCGGTGATCTCGGCGACGGTGGCGCCGTCATTTCGCAGTTGGATGGCGTAGGCGAGTTGGGCGTCGGTGACCACGCTGGGACGGCCGACCCGGCGACCCTTCTCGGTGGCCACCGACCGGGCATGGGCGGCGCGCTCGACCGCATAGGTGCGTTCCATCTGCCTGAACAAGGCGAGCAGCACCAGCGCCAACTGTGCCATCAGATCGTCGGGATTCGTCGAGTCGATCCGGATCGGGTCGGCCAGGTTCCGGAAACTTATGCCGCGCTGGTGCAGGTCGTGGATCAGGTTGAGGGTGTCGGTGCCGGTCCGGCCGAGCCGGTCGAGGTGTGCACCGCGATGACATCGCCCGTGCGGGCGTATCCCAGCAAAGCCTGCAGCCCAGGACGGTCGGTGCTGACCCCGGACTTCTTGTCCACGTAGATATTCGTCTGGTCGATCCAGGCCTTCGTGAGCGCATCGATCTGCCGCCGCGCGAGGTCCTGCTTGCTCGTCGACACCTTCAGGTTTCATGTGCGAGGTTCACGGCCTTGATGGCTGCGTCCTGCAGTTCGACGGTCGCACCCTTCGATGCGCGTCGGTCTTACAGTCGGGTTCCGCCCGGAGGAGAAGAGCGGCGCGGAGTACGGGGGTGACGCGCTCGATGACACTGTCCGGTGGCGGGGGAACACGGTTCTCGCCGTCGCGGATCGCGTAGTCATCGTCCCGCGGGCTCATGGCGTTGATTCTCCTCCGGGCGTCCTGAGCGCGGGTATCACCGACAGGTCAACGGGTAGGTCACAGACTACGAAAAATGGCCTCTGACCGGCAATTTTTATTGTGACGCCGGTAGGATGTGAACCTGTGGTGCGGATTCACCCGGGCCCGCAGATCGGTCCGGAGCCTGCCCGCCCGGCGGTCACGATCCCGCCACCCGCGAGGAGCCCACACACACCAGCGCGCCGATCTCGCGGATCCCGACCCGGCGAGGTGATAACTCGATCCCATTGCCGACACTCCCCACCACCCGTGTGGCAGACATCGCCCGCACGCTGTGCGGAGATGGACCCATTCTGACCGGCGAACTCGTCACCGCCGACCGCGCCGGCACGGCAATCGTCGTGGATACGCGAAGTCGGTTCTGGTACGTCGGCGGGGACGGGTGCGGCACAAATGCGCCGGTCAGGTGTTGTTCTACGATCACCTCCACACGATCCGGAACGAGGCCGGTGAGGGCGGGGAACCCGACGGAGAAAGTCATCACCACCGGCTGCGACGCCCTCCGGCGTACCGCGCAGGGAGGGCCGGAGAAGCGTTCGACGAGTCGCAAAGCCGGCGATCGGATGCCTGATCCGGGTCGTCGACGCGAGGAACCCGACAGCGCCGCCCCTTCGAGCAGTGGCGCCGGCTCATGGTGTGAGCCGAAGCCTCGACTATCCTTGATCCCGCCGGCTTCGACGAGACATGGAAGCAACTGAAGGAACACCGATGCGCATCTACAGCGAGCATCGCGCGTCGGCGATCACGTATGCGATCGATTGCGTGGAAACATTTCTAGCCGACGATCCGACGATGAGTGGCACAGCAGTGCTCGATGAACTCCGTCGGATGCGTGCACTCCTGGACGATAGGGTCGACATCGTTCGCCATTGCGGCACGCCGATCAAGCGAGACTATCCGCAATCCGAGTGGCGGCACACTGACATCAGTGGGTCACGCGGTTGCCGGGCAGCCAGCTTTGATCCAGATGCAGCGCCAGACGAGTCGGCGTGGAACGACTCGCTGAAGAGATCGATGAAGGCGGAGCCTGCGAAGGGCTCGGAGCTCTCCTGACGCAGTCAGGGCGCCGATGTGCCGTCCGGGCCGAAACCCACGTCGTGACACGTTCCTCGTTGCAGCAAGCCTGTCGGCGACCGCCGGTGGGGTTCCGAACTGTGTCGATCGAACAGCTCGAGGGAACCGGCGGCACCGAAGCGGATGCGGTGCCCGCCGTTGGGTGGGGACTGACGCCGGACCGGATGGAGGCGGCGGCCCACACGGATCGCTGGCACCCACAGCTCGGCGTAGCCCGGAGCCCTGGAATCTCACGAGTGCGGGCCGCCGAGGTCGCGGGTCAGATCGAAGGCGAGCACCCGGTCGAGGTGGATAAAGGTTTCGAATTTGGCGCCCGGGGCGATCGCGGCGTCGGACTCGAGGTGGCGCATCAGGTCGAGAACCGCCGGCACGTCGAGGTTTCGGTCGAATGCGCGATACGCGGCTTCGATGATGTCTGCGGGCATCGGGACGGAGATGTGCGTGCTCCAGTCGGCGACGCGCTGCCGCCATCGATGCAACAGCCGCGCGGCGTCGGCGATCGTTTCCATCGTCGGCGGCGCCTGCTGCCGGTAGTGCGTCGAGAGCAGCACACAACGCAGCGTCAACGGATCATGACCGGCGTGGATCAGATCGTCGAGCGGCTCGGACCCGACCGCGCCACCGACTGTCAGAGCAGGCTCTGCAGTTTCGTCCCCGGCGGCGGTCACCATGAGCACGACCGGGGCGCCGACTGCGGCCGCGGCGGCATCGGCGGAATCGAAGACTCCTACCGGTGGGCGGATCATCCACGCGTCGAGATTGCCTGGCGTGACGAGTGAACCAGGGCAGGGGGCGAGGAGGGTAAGTGTGACCTGCGAGCGGTGCACATCCTCGAGCACCCGTCGGGTCAGGTCGGCGACCAGGAGTGTGCGGACCGCACCGACCGTCAAGGAACGGTCCGAGGAGGGCACGCGTACGCACAGGTGCACGACGCTGCCCGGCGTACCGAGTGTGGCGGTGAGTGTGGCGCCCGAGAGGATCAGCATCTTCTCAGTCTCGTCCCGGCCGCCTTCGCCCGCGACAGCCCGCGCTGGACGGGCGCCGGTGCCAGACCGTCCTGAGACCAATGTCGGTGAGCGCGGGACCGGCCGGTGCGAGCGGGACGGCATTGCGGGAGATCGCGGTCGGGGCCCACGGAGAAATTGGATGCTCAATGCGACACAGACACGCCGCGGACATAGATGCTCCAGAGGGTGAGTCGGTCGAAGAGCGGATTGCCCGGCGACGGGGTCGTTTCCGGGGACCCGGCACCGTGCATGATCAGGGCGGCGATGACGGCGCCGATCGTGGACAGATAGATGGGCGGGTCGGCCACGCCCGGCGCGGTGTGATCGAGGTGGAAGGACACAGCCGTTTGTGCCCGGTGGGTTCTCCCGGTAGGCGGCTACGAGTTCTCCCCGGGTGACGGCCAAATCGGGCCAGTGGCCAGAGCCGGACGCCGCCGATGGGTGGACTGGCGGTACGAGATCGGCGTGACGGCTGTCGTGGGCCCATGCCTGGACGCCGAGGTGCCGCAGTGCGGGGTGGCGACCAGGGCTCGGTCCAGCAGGGAGCCGAACAGCCACGCCGACCACGACCACTCCCCTCCCGCCCGGTACGGACGATCGGGGCGGGAGGGGAATGCACCGGCAGCACCGGTGCCGCGGGCCCAGGAGGGTTGCGGCGGACGTGTGTGGATCGGGGACGCCCGAAATTGTGAATCGGCGCCCACGGCCCTCGAAGGGGGCGCACCCCGCCGCAGCGAGATCACACCCGAATCCCGGTGATCGAGGTGAACTCTCGACGGGAGGGATGCGCATGACGCTGAGGAGCTCCTGGGAACGTTGGTGTTCGCGTCGACCTTCATGATCGGGGGAGCGGGTCGTCGCTGCTGCGGCGCCGGTGCGGTATTGGGCGTGGCCGGTGACGGCATCGGTGTGCGTTGCCGGCGGGGTGTGGTGGTCTTTTCCCGCGTCCTCCGCATTCGTGCGGCGGGGGCCAATCCGTCGGTGCCGAGGTCCGGTGACCATCGGTGGATCGGTGATCTGGTGCGGCACTCTGGAGGTCGACGAAAACCATTCCCGTGCTGGGGTATTGGTTGCCGAGCGAGGCGGATCGGGTGGACTGAGGTGCCGATTCTGCCGCGCCGGGCGTGCGGAGGTCGGTGCACCGGCCGTCGGGTCGGTTTCGTGTGCGCTGCAAGAACTCCCGCCGCGGATGCGACTTGTCCGGCCGCCGCGGCAGGGCTGGGTCCTCAGGCGTCGAAGCGGGGGCCGTGCACCGCGTCGTTCACCTGGGCATCCGCGTACCCGCAGCAGTAGTCCCAGGTGGCGTACGCCTCGGGGGTGGGGGCGTAGGCGGGCTCGTGCGGGCGGGCGGGGCCGCCGACCAGAAGCTGGAGGAGGTCGGCGCGGAGCATGTCCCAATCCCTGTAGTGATCGTGCCGGCAGTCCTCGCAGTGTTCGACGAGACCGCGGATCCCGCGAGGTGCCAGCAGCGCCTCGAACACGGCGAGGTCGGCCAGGTCCGCCTCCACGGCGAGCCGCTCCTGGGGATCGAGTGGCCGGTCCGGTTCGAGGGCGTCGAGGGCGGCGGCGGGGTCGGTGGGGTCGCCGGCGAACGGGTCCAGGGGCAGGCCGGGAGGCAGTTGATCGCGCACAGCGCCACGGTACGGGTCGAGTTGCGACGGCGGGGCATCGGCGGGGCACGCATGCCTGGTGTGCGTCTGTCGGTTCGTCTTCTCATCCGATCGTTTTCGAGATATGCGGGCCGGGTCGGGGACGTTTCGGCTCATGTGGTTGACGTCTGGCAGGGCTACGTCTTCTCGGTCTCGATCCGGTACTTCCTCATGCTGACATCGACCTTCCTTCCCTGTTCGGCGAGATCAAACCTGGTACGGAAGCCTCCGGAGAGTTGGGAAGCGTTCCGGACGCGGCGTCGTGTGGTCCCACACCGGTTCCCCACACGTCGCGGTGGGCTGCGCGTCGTCGACATCGGTCGATCGGTCAATCCGGGTAGTAACCACGGCCGTGATGCGCACGTTGCGAACAGGACCGGGGTTCATGTCTGAGCTGCCCGGAGAGAAGCCGGGTGTGGCGACGCGGTGGCCGGCTGCCTCGCCGCCGATGACGGTCACCGAGTTGGTGGCCCGCAGGGGGGACCTGAAAGGTGAGCTGCTGGACTTCGCCCAGCATGCCCGTTTCGGCAGGCAGTTGACCACCCTGATGCGGGCCGCGGCCGATCTCGGTCCGCTGGACGAGGGCATCCTCGTCCGCACCCTCGATCATTTCGTCCTGGAGAACCGGCTCCGCGACGGCGGCACGGTGGTGGAACGGTTCGTCGCGCAACAGCGGCCGCGCCTGACCGAGGACGAGTCCCAGATGCTGCTGGGTTGGCGCGATGTCGTCGAGGGTTACTTCGAGGTCCACCCGGCAGGCGACGGTATCGGCACCACCGTCTTTCACAACCTCGTCGACGACCTGCGTTATCGGGTGCACTCCAATATCGGCCCCGACGTGTTCGCCACGGTGCGGCCCAAGATGTTCGTGTACGGCCGGATCGTGCCCGTTCATCCCGCCACCGGCCACTGGTTGATCAGCGGTCACCGGGGGTTCCTTTCCGGCCTCCGTCGGCCCGACCCTGGCCCGGGCCGCATGGAGGTGGTGGCCGCCGACCCGGGGTTGCTGCGCCGCAATCGCGATCTGTACGAGCGGGCCTGGCAGTTGCAGGCCGACGACCGTGCCGCATTCGTCGACCTGTTCGGGTCCGATCTGGTGATTCTGCCGCCCACCACGGCCCCGGCACGGCTGATCGAACACTACCGGCGCCGCCTGGCTCAGGTCGGTGCCTCCGTCGAGGCCGACGGTACGCCCACCCACCCGGCGGCGCCGGGCGCCCTCACCGCCGAGGAGATGGGCCGACTGCCCGAGGATTACCTCGACGCGGACACCGTCGGGTTGATCTACGACGAGACCGAGGGCCTGAACTATTACCGCGACTTCGGCCGTCTGGATGCGATGTTCGCCGATCCCGCGTTGGCCGGCGACCACACCCACATCACCGTTCTCCGCGGATATCTCGACGACGACACGGTCTCGGCCCTGCCGCTGCGCCGACTGGCCGGGCGCCACCCGGCGGCGTCGACGGTCCTCCGGGTCCTGCTGCGCAGGCCCGGCTTCTCCCGGCAGCGCGACGGCGAAGACCTGCTGCGCACCCGTAAGGGGGCGTTCTTCGGGCAGCCGGCGGCCCCGAGATTTACCGTCACCGGTGACCGCCTCGCCGAACTCCTGTACACCCCGAGTAGTGAGGAGGGCACTGTCGCGTCTGGCGATCCCGGGTCGATGGGTCGGTCGGTGATCGGTGTGACTGACTGACGTTGTGGTGGTGAGATGTTCGTGGCGGACAGGCGCCCGTCGAAGATGCTCTGGACGGCGTTCAACGCGTTCGATCAGGGTGGGGTGTGTGGGTTCGGTGGGTCGCCGGGGATTTGGGTGAGGGTCCAGTCGCGGCGTTCGGTGAGGGCGCGGTGTAGGTGTTGTGTCCAGCGGCGGCGTTCGTCGCTCCCGCGATCGTGGCTGATCGTGATTCGCCTGGTCCACCTTTCGGGTATCCCGCGGTCGTTGATCGCCAGCCCGATGACGACCCGAAGATCGGGATCGGGGGCTCCGGTGACCACGATGCGGCCGGGTTCGCCGCCCATCTCCATCCGGGCGCCGAGCACCGCGGCGACCGCTTCGGCCACCTCGAGCACGGACTGCGCCCCGACCACGTCGATGTGGTCGACTTCGGTCATCTCGGTCCTCCATTTCCGTACCGGAGGGGCCGTACATCGCCGGTACCGTCGACCGAATCACATCACGCACCTCGGTCGGCGGTCGAGTGGCACCGGCGGCCCGTGCATCGGACCGATCAGACGACGTCGCCGCGGCGAGCGGCGCGCCGTTCCCGGTGGGCGTGGTCTTCGGGGCGTGGGTGCCTCGATATCGGTACCGTCGGTGCCCGTGGGCACCAAGGGGCAGCGGCGAGCCGATCGGGCGCTGGTCGCCGCATATCACGAGGCCCGGCTGGGTGAGCTGATCGAGTGTGTCGCTGCCGAGGTGGACCGCTTCCGGGCCGGTGAGGTGGACGCGTACGCCGTCGATGAGGCCCTGCACCACTATCATCTCGCGGCGAAACAACTGTGGACGTTCTGCTGGTCCGGATCCGGCGCCCAGGTCGAGTTCACCGCGCGTGCGGTGGAACGGCTAGCGGCAGACGGCGAGGCGATCGACTGGTGGGAACGCGCCACACCTCGCCGCCGGGAGTAATACACGTCCGCTGCCGCGAGCGTCGGTGCGAGCCGGGGACGGTGAAGGCCTGCCACCGTATTGTGGTCAGCGCCGCTCGCTCCCATTTTCGGGCGGCCTCGACCCGTCGGCCGGTACACAGTGCGACCCGCGATTGGCCAGCAGGGCAAGGGGCCAGCACTGGTACGCCAGTTCACAGGTATTCACCGGCGGTGAGGGTGACGGCGATGATCGCTGCGGCGGCCCTCACTGTGACCGAAACACACCGCCCGTGGTTACTAAACACTCGCAGTCTCAAACTCAGGTGCGGGCGTGACCGACGATGTCCTCCGTGAACGCCTGCATCATCTCGGCGGTGAGGGTGGGACGCACCGTGCCGATCACGTCCAGGTAGTCCTGGGTGCCGGCGTGGCAGCGTCCACCCGAATCGACGCTGCACTCGAAGGTCGCCTGTGCAACGGTCCGTGCCGCGTGCGCGACATCGGCGGGCGTGTAGCCCTCGGTCGCCGCAACGAGGGCAGACACGTCGACCTGCTCGTTGCCGAGGTACCGCTCCCACAGGGCGTGCCGGGCCTCCGAGTCGGGCGCCCCGATCGGCAGCACATAGTCGAAACGTCCGTGTCGAAGGAATGCATCATCCAGTGCTCGAACGGAATTGGTCGCGCACACCAGTAACCGTCCGCTGCGTTCGCGGAAGTTGACGATCGACTTCAGCAGTTCGTTCACCACCCCGACGGACTGCGAACCGGGCCGGCGGCGGGCCGCCACCTCCTCCACCTCGTCGATGAAGACGACGACGTGCTCGAGTTCACCCATCGACGCGAACGCCTCCCCGAGACCGGCGGCGAGCCCGTTCTCGCCGGCCGCGAGCCGCGATGGGAACAGTTCGACGAACGGCCAGCCGAGCCGGCTGGCGATGGCACGCGCGAACGTCGTCTTCCCGGTTCCCGGCGGTCCGAACAGCACCACCGCGCGCGGTGCCGCCACCCCGTGGTCGGCGGCCAGCGCCGGCCTCGACAGCGGGAGCACGATCTTGCGTTCGATCAGCGACTTCTCCCGGGTCATTCCGGCGACCTGTTTCCACAGTCCGGCGGGCGGCACCGCACCGCCGAGAGTCGCCAGGACCCCGGCCGTGCGGGGCGACACCGTCCCGAGCTTCTCGTAGTACGTGACTCCGCTGCGGGTAGTGAATCCGGAATTGCTCAGCGCGGTGGCACCTGTCTCACCTTCGGGGAGGAGCGCGCTCACTCGTCGCACTCCTTTGGCGAGGAGCTGGTGCTCGAGCTGAGACAACAGGGCGCTGCCGAGCCCTTGACCCCGCCATTCGGGATCGAGGGAGAGGCGCATGACCCAGGCGCGGTCCTCGTCGACGCGAGCAACTGCCGTCCCGATGATGTGCCCGTCCCGCACCGCGACGACGGCGGGGTGACGGTTCAGCAGACTCCCGACCACATCCGAGAGCGCGAACAGGGGCAGTTGGTCCGTGGTGGTGGAACTGCTGTCCATGCGCACGACGGCCTCGAGGTCCTCGGGTTCGAAGTCTCGGATGGTCCAGGCGTCCATGCGCCCTCCCTGAAGTGGATGGCGAAATCCTCAGCGTACGTCTGCGGTGCGTACTTGTTAACCGCCCGCGATCTGGGCGACGGTGTGTTCCCCGGAGTCGTGCCGGCGTTGAGCGAGTTCGATCCGGTCCGCGCTGAGCTTCGAGGGCCGTCCACCCTCACGTCAGCGGGCACGGGCGGCCAGCCGCGCTCCGTCTTTCGGTCGCGGAATTGGACCGCGGTGACGGCCAGGGTGACCACGGAAGGGCGGCGGAGAAGTAGATCATCGTGTCGCCCAGCTGGGTTTGGGTGCCTGGTAGCCGACGATCGCCGTGCTTCTCGCCATTCCCAGGTATCGGTCGTCAGCGGGGTCCAGACGGTGGTCACGGCGGCGAGAACGAAGAGTGGGCGGTGGGCCCCGCCCGCTGCCGTAGCGTCCGATTGGTGGTGTGGGGGTCGGTGAAGCGTGTGCGTCGCGGCGGGAGGGTGATCGTGGTCAGGGCGTGCTGGTGTCGGCGATGGTCGTGGTCGCGGTGACCACTGCCGGGTTCTCACGGCGGGGTGCTGGTTGCTCGTGCTCACTCTCGTCGACCGGAGTCGCCGCAGGTAGCTCCGCTGGTCAGCGGTGTTTCGGCTGCTCCGAGCGATCAGGGGTTGGAGGTCGAGGATCGTGTCACCGATGCGAGTGCGGACGCCAGGTGGCCATGGATCGAACCGGTCGACGCGTCGCGTGGGCACCGAAATATTGGCGGAGAGGTGCGGCGCACGGGATCCGGGGGAACGCGGCGCGCTGCCCGGTGGGTGGAGGGCGTGTCGGCGATGACGTCGGCTTCGTTCCCCTGTGGGTGGCGAGTGGATCCAGATCCGGACTGTGTGATGTGCGGCGGGGCGGCGTTCCAGCACCACATGTACGCCAGTTTCGGGGTCTGCTGATTCGAGACAGGCGTATACGAGTGCGCGCCACCCTTGTTCATGCTCGGCATGCGCGAAGCCTTGCTCGACAAGGACGTCGCGGCCGACAACATCCACTACGAAGTCTTCGGCCCGGACAGCTGGGCGGCCGCTCCAGAGGTGGCGAAGATCATCGCCGCCGTGCGGCGTAAGCCTTCGACATCGGCCCCGCCGTTCGTGCGGCCCTGGGCGGAACAGCACGAGATCGGCTGTCCCGACGACGACAAGGAGGTTAGGGCAGCGGGACGTCGGCGCGCTTACCCTGATCGGTCTGCTCGTCTTTCGCGTGCTGAACAGAATCGGGAGGGTCAGGTCAGGACCGCGACGATGACCGTGTTCGCGGCGCCGGTGGTGCAGGACGGGCTCGGACACTGCTCATTCCGACTGAGTTGACCCAACTGGCCGATATCGCGATCGAGCATCCACCCGAAACCCGGACGCGGTCAGTGTTTTTCGCGGTCGTTCTGGCTTCGTCACTGCCGTTGGGCGAGGAGGCGTTGCTGGTGTCAGTCCGAACGGTCCCACAGGCACTTATTGGCCGCCTTCTTCTGCCAGCCTCCACTGACGTCGGGCTGCGGAAGGATGATCCCGTCATTCGTTTCCGGGTTCCTTCTTCTGGCGGTCGGGCACGAACCGTGATCTTATGGCCATGAGAAAACCTATCGTCTTCACGAAGACGGAGGCGAAGATCTTCCACCAGAGGGGTTGACCGGACAGGACGGCTCCGGCTATCCAGCAGAGGGTGCCGGCCACGGCTAGAGATGTCGACCACGTGTGTAGGCCATGGTGAGCGGTCTGCCTCGATCCGCGGACCAGGTCGCTCAGTCCGACGATGCCGATGAGGCTGATTCCGACGAAGTACAGCGCGACGCTCAAGGCGGACCTCCGATCGTTCGACACTGCCGATGCTCGGGCTCGACGGGTCAGTGTGCGCCGACCCGCCTCGACGGCGTCCCGCTCACGCTTCGTTTCCCGGTGGTGCAGGATGTGGTGTCGGAAGGGATGGGAGTCGGGGGTCAGTCGCCGAGTTCACCGATATCTCCCATAACATCCCGCAGTTGTATCCGCCGGCCGGGGTGGCAGATGCCGCTACAGGGTCGAGCGGGTCAGCCCGGTCTTGTCGGTGATCTCGGCGATGGTGGCGCGCGCGCTCGCGCAGCTCGGTGGCGTAGGCGAACTGGGCGTCGGTGACCACGCTGGGCCGGCCGACCCGGCGGCCCTTCTCGGTGGCCACCATGCGGGCGTGGGCGGCGCGCTCGACGGCGTAGGTGCGTTCCATCTGCCCGAACAGTGCCAGCAGCGCTTGGCGTCATAATTCGGTGATGTTGTGCTGTCGATCGGTTGAGGCCGCCGACCTTCGCTGGGACACCCTCGGTTGGTGGATCCTCTGCTGGGATCCGATCCCAGATCCCGAGACGACACTGCGGGATTGGGCGATCCCCAGCTGCACTGGCGTCCCGAATCGAACACCGTCACCGCACCGGCTACCCAGGGCATCGCCGACCTCGTGCGGACCGCCCGCCGGGCCGTCCGCACGTACGCGCGGATCGGTTCCTCCGCCTCCCACAGGACGGACGGGTTGACCACCGGGCGGCCGGACAGCCGTGCGCCGAGCTACGACACTGGAAAGAGATGACCCGGTACCGGCGGCACCCCCGTGTTCACGACGTCAGGCGCCGCGGCGCTCAAACCTAGCGCGACCGATCTCCTCCTTGTACGGGCCACTGATGGACAGCGGGCGGGAGAAATCGGGCGGGAGAAATGCAGTGACGGCGCTCGGGGGGCTCTGCGCCGTCGCCGCGAACGGGCCTGTCGTTGATAGCGGCGCACCATGGGGCATCGGAAGTGCTAGCCGGAGACGGCTCGTAGCCCAGTGTGCGGGTGCGCGGGTCACGCCAGCTTCGCGACCGTCAGCAGGACCGCCGAGTCCACCAACGCTTCGAGGCTGTGCCGGGCGTCGGGCACGATGAGCAGGTCACCCGCACGCCCCTCCCACGACAGCTCGCCGGCCCTGAGCCGGACCCGGCCGGACAAGACCTGCACCGTCGCCTCACCCGGATTCGCATGCTCCCCGAGAACGGCACCCTCGATCATGCCGATCACCGTCTGCCGCAAGACCTTCTCATGCCCGCCGTAGACGGTGTCGGCGGTGTGACCACCACCGGCTGTGGCCGCCTGTTTCACCTGCTGACGAGCCAAGGCTTCGAGAGAAACCCGCTGCATGCCGCTAGTCTATCCACCCGCACCGGGTTCAGGGCGCGTCGACAGTCGGCTTCGCCGCGGAGTCACGGCCCGGCCGCCCACGCACTTACATTCTTCAACTGGAACGTAGGCACGTGTCCACGGCAGCCAAAGGACGGACCGGAAGTGAAGATTCCTCGAAGCACCCACGCGGAGCAAGGCCCCACCAACCGGGCTCGGCGGTGGGCTTGCGTCAGCGGGGAGCTTTCTGCTGACGCCGAGGCCGGCGATGGCGCTCGACAAGCTTGGCGCCCGTGTCCGTCAGATGACCGCCGACAAGAACTGACCTCGCCGCTCGTCGGCGAGGCGACCGGCTATCTGCGGTCGATGCCGCTCTAATTTCTCGTTGTGCTCACGCCACGCCGGGAAAGAGGACGCTCGCCTCGGCCGCGAATGGGTGCGGCGGGGCCGCAACTGCGCAGTTGCCACCGGGTGATCGTGCCGTCCGGCCCGCAGGTGTGGCCGGTGGCCAGCGCCAGGTCGATCCGGGACCGGACCGCGTTCTGTCTGGCCGGATCGACGGCGAACACGATCCGAATCCGGACCTCGTCGCCGAGTCGGTCGGCGTGGGTGTGATGCGGTGCGAGGGAGCGAGGCGGCTGGCGTCCCCAGTGCGTGCACAACGCGGAGGTGACCGCGGCGCCGGGCGCGCCGGTATCGGCATCCGGTGTCATGACCAGGACGGCTTGGTGAGCGAACACGCTCCGCATATCTCGTAGTGTGCTCCCCGGCCGGAAGCCCTGTCATCCACAAGTGGCGCACAACCTGTCCGACACGTCCACCGTCCTCGGAGCGGGGCCCGTCATCGGGGAACCCCGGCGCCAGGACAGGGTGGCGGGACCGTCCACCGATGTCAGGTGTGGTCGGGGCAGAGCAATGCCGGACCGGTGTGCCATCGGGTCGATGCGAGCCACCGTTGCACCGAGTCGGGTAGCCCACCGGTCTCGGTGGCTTCCGCGAGGACACCGGTCAGGATGGGACCGTCGCTCGCACCGAGCAGGCGATGTCGAACGCAGGGTGGGCGGGTTCGCAATGGCGGCAATGACTTCGGCTGAGCACGCCAGGATGGTCCGGGTCCGGGTGCAGCCAGGTGACGGCGAGGTCGGCGCGTTGGTGGGCGGCCTCGGCGCGGGTGGCCGGTTCGTGCCGCAGGTCGGGCAGGCGCGTGACGTCCTCGCCGTCGCGGTAGGGGAGACCACCTCGTCGGCCGAGTGTGCATCGGAACCGCCGGTGGTCCGTGTATTCAGGTGCCCGTACACGGTGGTGCGGGGCACGTTCAGCATGGCCGCGATCTGGGCGACCGTGTGCTTGTCTCTCTTCCCCGCGGATGCGGTTCCTGAGTGTGAATCTCAGCGATCTCGACGCGTGCCTGGATTGGTTCGCCGAGGTGACCATGACGTGGGCATCGACGACACCGACGACGTGGTCGCCGTCTCACTGGACTTCGCGCTGATCCACCTCGGTACCGAGACCCGATAGCCCACCCATCGCGTCGATGCGGTGGCTTCGGTGGCTGCGCGGCCGGTGGTGGGATCGGTGTGACGTTACCAACGGTATAGAGATTCCGAACCCGCCCAGTCCGATCCGGCGCCGACGGCGGATCGCCGAACTGTCCTCCGGGTTCGTCGATACGTGTTCCTGATCGGGTGCGCGAGGTGTCAGGCCGCCAGGTCGTGGCCGGGGGCATTCAGGTCGGTCCAGGTGCACAGTGTGGTGAGGTGTCCTGCGGCATCGATCGCCATCGCGCGGTGCCGGCCGGGATGCCATTTGTCGGCGGTGCACAGCACCGTGGTGCCGTGCCACTGCCGGCGGTCACCGCAGAGTCGGCGTTCGTGAATTTCATTCTCGTACATCGCTTTCTCCTCACCTGGTCGGGGAGGGATGAAACGATAGGGCAGGTCACGTCCCGACTGGTTACCGGGATGTTGCGGTGGTCGCGGCGAGCTTGCGTTCGGCGTGGGCGTCGTTGCTGTCGCTGCCGGTCGCGTCGGCCTGGGTTCGCTGGTTCGACTCGATTATCAGCTGGTCGGTGGTCATGACGCCGGAGTACGGGGCCTTCACCATCCGGCCGTCGCGGTCTCCGGGAGGGAGCGTGGGGTAGGTGCCCGAGGCGTCGATCGCCCCGAAGACCTTGTAGCCCTCGGTTGCCGCCAGGGCAACGGTGTTGGCGCGGACCTGCGTGAACGGTTGGTCGTTGACCACCTGGAACAGGCCGCTCCGGTGGTCGATGAGCGGCTACACCGCCTCGTCGGGGTCGATGAGACCCAGGTTCTTCGTCATGTCCGGCTCCTTCGGTAGGAGGCCTTCACGCAATAATTCAAGTTTCTATTACCTTCAACGTTGGCCGCGTCTGGTTTATTCCCAGGAGATTTGGTTCCCCAATACGCCCCCCATCTCGGCGAGCAGTACAGTTCTTAACTAGGGGTAGGTGAGCGGCAAAAGGGGCGTGGGACGGTGCGGAGCAGGTTGACCGAACAACAGCGTCAGGCCTGGCGGGTGTACATCGAGGGCAGCCTGCGGCTGGAGACCCGGCTGGATGAGGCGCTGCGCGCGGCGACCGGGCTGAGCATGATCGATTACCACGTCTTGCTGTTGCTGTCCGAGGCCCCGGACCAGCGGTTACGGATGAGTGAGCTCGCCGCCCGAATGGTGTTCTCCCGTAGCCGCATCACCTACCAGATCGGGTCGATGCGCAAACGGGGCCTTGTTGCGCGGGAACCGGCACCCGACGACGGCCGGGGGAGCCGGGCGGTGTTGACCGCGTCAGGCCTGCGGGCGTTACATCAGGCCGTCCCTCCTCACGCGCAGAGCGCCCGTGAGCTCTTCCTCGACGATCTCGATCCGGCGGAACTCGACTGCCTCGAGCGGGTCTTTACCCGGTTGACCGAACGGCTCCATTAGCGGAGCGCCGCGCTCGCGCCGCCCAGGCCGGCGCGGAAGGGCTCCGTTCCGCACGTACCGTGTGTCCGGCGGATTGTCGGCAAGTCGCCGTGCGCGAGCTGAGAGGCCACGGTACCGACCGTCGCCGCGGAGGGCGTCGGGGTCAAGTCCCAGGACGTGGTGTACGAAGCAGCCGTGTGATTCCTCGTCGGTGGGTGGTCATGCGGTCAGCGCGGGTGTCACCTCCTCGGCCGATTCCGCAGTGTCGCCCGCGGTGCTGGCGCCGCGAGAGCGAGCCAGGACGTCGAGCCCGAGATAACGGCGGGCTTCGATCCATTCATGCTGCTCGGCGAGAACCGCGCCGACGAGCCGGATCAGCGCGGTGCGGTCGGGGAAGATTCCGACGACATCGGTCCTCCGGCGGATCTCCTTATTCAGTCGCTCCTTTATCCGGCCCTCGGGGCCGGATCAACCCCTGGCGGTCGATTTGAGTCAGCGGTCGAGGCGGTGCAGGTGGTCGGTGAGGGTGCCGGCGACGCGGTGGTGACGGGCGGCTTCGTCGAGCCAACCACGGTCGCGGGCGTCGGCCTCGAGGGCCTGGATGTCGGTGCGGTGCGCCTCGAGCGCACCGCGGAATTCCGGTCCGGTGACGAAGTTGTCGCAGGTTTCGCAGATGTTGGCGTAGGGGCAGGCGCCGGACGCTTCGTGGCGGGAGCAGTAGCCGTGGGCAACACGGGTTTTGAGCATCTCGCTGCCGAGCCAGCTGACGGTGTCGGGTCTCCGAGAAGGTCGAGGCACTCTACGACGCACCCCGCGAACTGCCCGCCGATGACGAGGGGACCGAGATGCGGAAGCTACGCTCCGAGATGCACCGCCGGATGCTCGGCAACGGCTACTGCGCCCGACCCGTGGGACTCGACTGCCACTTCGAATCCATCTGCGAATCCTGCACGTTCTTCCAGACCACCATCGAGTTCCGCCCCACCCTGCAATCGCAGCGCGACGACGCCGCCGAAAAGGGCCAACTCGGTCGGCAGAAGATCTTCGACGGACTGCTCACCCGACTCGACCAGTCCGCCTCCTGACATGATCACCTTGACAAGATCACCCACATAATGCCCGAGCAGCGCCATCAACGCTTGCAGACTCATCCCGGCGTTGGCGAGCTCGGTGGCCCAGGTATGCCTTGTGTCCGCAGTGGCCGTGTGCGGTCGGGTTCGTGTTGCGTTTGAAGTGGATGGTTCCCGGCGCGGGGTTCGCGACGCTGGTGGCCGGCTGTATAGCGATAAGATCGGCTCTCGCGGCCACCCCGATCGTCGGCGCTCGGCTGGGCGGTGACGGCCGCCCCGCCCTCACGTGAGCACTTCCGCGGCGCGCAGCCCACAACGAGGGCCCGGGCCGTCCGGTGATCAGCCCACCGACCTGCTGGTCAGCACCCACGATCGCGGTCGGGTCCCTGGCTGAGGCCAAAGCCGGCCGGGCCGGGCCACGACGAGGCGAGAGACGTTCGTGCACAGCGGACAAGAGGTCTGCGTCGCAAAAGCCTGCGTCCACTCCTGCTGGTGGGGCAGCGCACCCGCGGCGGGGGTTCTGGGTGGTGACACCGACCGGGCAGGTGTTGGTATGACATCCCAGGGGCAAGCTCCGGCTTGTGCAAGAAAACGACGGTGCCGCCGGTCGCCTCCGAGGGCGGTCGCGACGGCGACGGCCTCCACCAGGCCCCGGTCGATGTTCGCCCGCACCTTCTCGAACGAGACCAGGGTGCCGACCGTCTCGTGGATCCGGGTGGTGTCGAACAGGCTCGCCAACCGTACCCGCAGGCCCGCGATCTGCCCGAGGTAGCGGAGCCCGCTGTCGGCGACGCCGCCGGCCACCGAGAACACTCGCGCAGGGCCACCGAATCACGCAGCGGCACCACGGTTTCCGCGGCCTCGGTGAGACCCGGTGGGCATTGCCGGCCAACCCGACCACGTTCAGGGCGCCCGACCAGGATGGTCGGCGGCCGGCCCAGCCGGGGGAGCAGTGAGGTGATGGCACCGGCCTCGCCGCGGGCGCCGCCGCCCGCGGCTACGAGTCCCACTCGGTCGCCCACCAGCGACCGTAACGAATCGTCCCGGCAAGGCAAGACCTTTGGCGACTCTCGGCCGCCTCGTTTCCGCCTCGGGTCCCGCGGACCCTGTATTTCGGCCACACGGTCGTGTACCTCTCGGACCTGATGGCCATGTGCCTGATGGGCTTGCTGTTTCGGTCCTCGGTTTTCGGCCCTCGGGGGTCCGGTATCCCGACGACCGGTGCCATTCGACCGTCCTTCATCGGGTGTCACCGTCGCGGCGTATCAGCGTGACGTGGCGACCTGAGACGTATTCCATGTCGATGATGAGGTGCCGGTCGCCGGGATGGATCGACCACGGGACCGCGTTCCGGTGGTGAAATCTGGCCACGGCGTCCGCGGATGCCACGTAGGTGGCGTGGCCCATGGCAGTGACACTCCATCCGATTCGGGTGATCAGATCGATGTCCCCCGCTTCGAATGCGAGAAGCTCCCCGTCGAACCGTGCGAACGACTCGTCGTCGGTGGGGATGACGACTTCGCCCCCGACGGTGGCGAAGGTCACCGGACGCAGCGCCGGCACCGCGTTCTCGGTGAAGACCATTCGACCGACCGGAACCGACCGCAGCAAGCGAATGCACTCGGCGGTGGAGAGCACCGAATCCGGCGCTGTTGTGGTCATGTGGTCTCCTCCCTCGACGTGCCCGACCACTTCAACGATCACCTCACCGCGGGTGGTGAAACAGAGGACAAGGTCACCCGCTTGGCCAGTCCCGAACTCACGGGGAACCATCTTTACGGACACCGTTGTTGAACCGGGGTAGTGAGGTTGCCCCTCGGGAGTGGACACCGGATTTCATGCGGCGACTGACAGCGTAGACGACGCGATGAGTCGTTGTTCGAACTCCACTGGGGTGAGGTATCCGAGGGCGGAGTGACGGCGACGTCGATTGAAGTACGAGAGCCACTCGAACAGGTCCAGCCGTGCCTGCGACTTCGACGTCCAACTCCGTCCGTGCAGCCACTCCCTCTTGAGTCCTTGGAAGAACGACTCGGCGAGAGCATTATCGTAACTCGAGCCGACCCGTCCTCGACTTAGCTGAATCCCATGACGGCGGCATACATCGACGAAAGCTGCTGCGGTGTACTGACCAGGCTCAACCGGTGGAAGCAACACCTCGATAACGGAGGTGTGGGAATGGGACGACCACCCGGGTGGGCAGCAGCGTTGACGGGGCGTGCGGTGATGCGGTCACCGGGACGGCCTCCGATACGCCGAGATCTAGAGCGGGCATTCTGGACGCGGATCGCCGAGGGTCTCACGAGCGACGACGCAGCGACCACATGCGGCGTGTCGGGGCCGGTGGGGACACGGTGGTTCCGCCAGGCTGGTGGGATGCCACCGATCGAGTTGACCCCGGTCTCGGGGAGGTACCTGTCGTTCACCGAGCGTGAGGATATCGCGCTGCTGCGAGCCAAGGGTATGAGTATGCGCGACATCGCTGACCGGATCGGACGGTCACCGTCGACGATCTCGCGGGAGTTGCGGCGGAACGCCGCCACCCGCAATGGCAAGCTCACATACCGAGCGTCGACCGCACAGTGGAAGGCCGACCTCGCCGCGAGGCGCCCAAAACCAGCGAAGCTCGCCGAACACGATCGGCTACGAGAATATGTGCAGGACAAACTGTCTGGTGTGATTCGTGCCGACGATGGAACCGTGGTGTCCGGTCCGGATGCCGCTTGGATTGGCCGAAACAAGCCTCGGCGCGGTGATCGTCGGTGGGCGACGGCGTGGAGTCCGGAGCAGATCTCGAATCGCCTACCGATCGACTATCCGGAGGACCCGACGATGCGCATTTCACCTGAGGCGATCTACCAATCGCTCTACATCGAGGGTCGCGGCGGCCTGGAGCGGGAGCTCGTCGCGTGCTTGCGCACCGGCCGGGCGCTGCGAAAGCCTCGTGCGCGAGCACGGAAGCAGCGCACCGGATTTATCACCGAGGAGGTGACCATCAGCGCCCGTCCGGAGGAGGTCGAGAGCCGGAAGACGCCGGGGCATTGGGAGGGCGACCTCATCATCGGTCTGACCCGGTCCGCGATCGGCACGCTCGTCGAGCGCACCAGCAGATACACGACTCTACTACACCTGCCGCGACTGAAGGGCTATGGAACAGCGGCGATGGTGAAGAACGGGCCGGCGCTGTCCGGATATGGTTCGGAGTCCGTTCGTGATGCTCTGGCCGCGACGCTGTCACCGCTGCCCGAGCATCTACGCAGATCCGTGACGTGGGATCGCGGAAAGGAACTCGCGCGTCATGCCGAGCTGACGGCATCTACGGGTATCCGTGTCTACTTCTGTGATCCGTACAGTCCATGGCAGCGCGGAACGAATGAGAACACCAATGGGCTGCTGCGACAATATTTTCCGAAGGGAACTGATCTGTCCCGATACAAGTTCCGTGAGCTTCAGGCGGTCGCCGATGCGCTCAACAACCGCCCCCGAAAAGTGCACGGTTGGAGAACTCCAGCGGAAGTGTTTGCCGAACAGGTACACTCGTCCTCACGGCACGGTGTTGCGACGACCGGTTGAATCCGCCCTGGCTCCCCGCATCGCTGTGATGCACCAAACCCGTTGAGGTGAAACGGATGTCGGTTCTCCTGCGGGTGAACAACGCCTGCTCGAGCACTCCGGTGACCAACACGGTGGTCTTGCATGTCATCACCTGCCACCCGAGGATCCGGCGGGAGAACACGTCGACACAGAACGCCGTGTACACGAATCCGGTGAGTGTCCACACGTACGTAAAGTCCGCGACCCACCACTGATCGGGGCGGTCCGGGACGTCCCATTTCCTGTTGATCAGATCCGGGTGTCGTGGTGCCCGCTCGTCGCGCTCGGTGGTGGTCGTGCGGCGTTTGCCGCGGACCACCCCGCGGATCCCGCAGATCTTCATCAGGCGCGCCACCTGATCGCGCCCGATGTCGTGGCCGGCGTGTTTCATCGCCCACCAGATCTTGCGGGCACCGTAGAGGCGCTTGTTGGCCACGTACACCCTGTGCACGGCGTTGGCGGCGTAAGCCTCGGTCAGGTCGGTGCCCGAGATGGGTCCGCGCTGCTTGGCCTTGTAATAGGTGGACGGGGCGATGCTGATGCCGTGCTCGGTGAGCACAGTACAGATCGGGTCGACCCCGAAACGGGAGCGGTGAACGTCTATGTAGTCGACGATCACCGCAGTCGGCGGTCGACCTCCGCCGCCGCGAAAAACGCGCTCGCGGTCTTCAAAATCTCGTTAGCTTTGCGCAATTCGGTTACTTCTCGGCGAAGTCTGGCGACCTCGGCCGACACGTCAGGTGCCGAAGACGATGCGCCGGGGGCCTGGCGGCTCTCCTCCCGCTCGATCCAGTTCCGCAGCGTCGCCGGCGCGATGTCGAGCAGCTCGCCGACATGGCGCCGGGCTGCGACCTTCGAGCCTCCGTGCTCGTCGATCCGGTCCCGATACATCCGGACGGCGCGATCCTGGGTCTCGGCGTCGTACTTCTTCGGTGCAGGCATACCAGCATTCTCCTTGTTAGATCAGGAGTCTCCACCTCGTCCAGGACGGTTCAAACATCACGGCCGGGTGGCTGACCTGGTCAGCACGCACACCACCGAGGCCGAACGGGCGGCGCTGCGAGCCCAGCTCACCGAGGGCGACCAGGACCTGATCGACCGCATGCTCGACCGGAGGCTGGACGCATGAGTATCCCATCACACCCGCTCAGGCATGAGGCGCCGAGACTGGTCGACCCGACCCCGGACACCCCGGTCTTTCCCGCCGACCGCGCGCGGCCTGGCACCCGCGAGGCCGACATCCCGCGCTTCGGTGAGCTGCGCTGGCAGCTGGCGGCCTTGGCCCACGGCGCCGCGGGACGTTCGCTGACCGTCGACTGGGAGGGTGTCCCGGTATGTCTGCGGGCCGGGTTCATGCGCGCGGGCTGGGCAGTGATCAACCTTCCGACGCCGGACATACTGCTTCACCGCTCGGGTTCGTCCACCCGGCCGAGGCTGTCAGCGGGCAGCCTCAAACGCACCTTCTCGGCATGGAGGGGCTTCGCCCAGTGGCTGGACCAGCACCAGGTCACCTGCCTGGGGCAGATCGACCGCGTTGTGCTGGAGAAGTACGCGCAGTTCTTGGTCGAGCGTGGACTCACGCACGGCCCGGTCACCACCGAGATGTTCGCCATCACCAGGCGCCGAGGAAGCCGGTCTGCGGTGCAACAAGCTGACCCACAAGCACACCGGGCTGAAGGACCTGTTCTACGCGCTCGTGCGATCCCAGGACCACCGCCCCAAGATCGCCGACGGACTGCACGCCGACAACGATCAGCTCCGCACGAAACTCGCCGACCTCCGCGCCGAACACACCCGGCTCACAGACCAGGTCGCGACCTACGCCCGCGTCATCCACGTCCTGGAAGTGGAAAACGCCCAACTGCGCGAGCAAAGCCAGACCAACGACGTCGTCCGCCCACTGCAACGACACACCCACTGAGCCCCGAGCTTGGTCTCAGCACGCGCATAGTCGGTTCGGACCCGAGCGAGGAACAGAACTTGATCGACAACACGCGCAGACTTGACACGGAAGGTCACTTCCGCTCCGACCCCTCCTACCTGCCCGAGCTGCGGGATTACCTCGACACCCTGCTGCGTGACCGCGAAAGAGTCCGTGCAGCTACCGAACTCGACGACTGGGCCCGCGACGAGGCGGTGCCGTCGGAAGCGGAGATCACGAGGCTGAGGCAGTCGATCCGCCGCGTCCAACACGAGCTTGACGCACTCACCGAGGACGAGCGTGGACAGATCGAAGAAGCCGTTCGGGTAGTGCGTCGCACCCGACAGACCGTGCACCTCGGACTACCCACCACCGGGCCGCAAACGCTCGACCCACACCTCGAAACGCACTCATGACCTCGAACTCCACCGAACATCTGATCGCGGCCCGCCGCGGCGACAGCAACCGTCGACGGCAAAGAGTCCTCGACGCGCTTTCCCGGCTCCGCACCGACGGGGCGGAGATCACAATCTCTGCCGTCGCTCGCACCGCGAGAGTCGACCGCTCGTTCCTCTAATCGCCACCACGATCTCCGAGCCCAGATCCTGACAGTCGCCGCCGAACCTGAGCCGCCACCGTCGAGCACCCGCACCAGCTATCGGTCACTTCTGGCCGATGTAGCCAACCTGCGGGCACAAAACGAACGACTACGGCAGCAGAACACGAAACTCGCCGACAGACTCTCCGAGGTTCTCGGCGAACAGGTTCTCCACGGCGCCGGTCTCACCGGACACGACGAAATCGGCACCCTCCGGGAGCGGGCCGCCGAACTCGAACAGCAGCTCCTCGGCAGGAAACACGAGCTCCAGGACCGCGACGACGAACTCGCAGCCGCCCGCGCCACCAACCGAGACCTGATGGCAACCCTCAACGGCCGACCACAACCACCACGTGCCCAACCTGTAGTGCACACAAGCAGGCCGCTGACCAGCACAAATATGATTTCTGAACAAAAAGTTCCCGAGAGAAGCGTTGACCTGCGGTTTCGCGTAGCTTTCTCACCCTTCTGTCGGTGGCTTTTCTCATCGAAATGTCGCTTTCCTCGGCCGGCGGGGAGCTTCCACCGCTCGGCGCCGCCTGCCGGCCATCCCCATGAGTCGCTGACCTGGAGATTCGTTGGTCATCCGGTTCGCCGCCGACGAATTGGCGACAGAATAGTGAGAAGAGCGAAAAGTAGCGTGAGAACCTACAACACCAGATCCTACTCGGGTGTCACATCACGTGCCGTGCCCGCATGTCGGCGAAAACCGATGCCACGCGTACGACGTCGCCGGTCGTGGGTGCGTGGATCATCTGCCCGTTTCCGATGTAGATCGCGACATGCCCGGGACCGTTCGCACTCCAGTTCCCGAACAGGAGGTCGCCGGGTACTGCCTCCGACAGTGGGCGCTCGACTCCTACGTTCCATTGGGTTTCGGAGGTGCGGGGGAGTGTCACTTTGCCTGAGGTCGCGGTGTACACCGCGTACGAGGTCAGGCCGGAGCAGTCGAACCCGCCCTGGGAGGGGCCGTGAATGTTGCCGCCGCCCCACACATACGGAAGGCCGAGGAAGTTCATTGCGCTCTCGACGACCCGGGCGCCCAGCTCGGACAGGGCAGGTCCACCAAAGGGGGAGAGCAGCCGCGCGAAGTAGTCCTGGGCCGCGCGGATCTTCGCGACGTACGGTTTCGTCTGATTCTCGTAGTCGGGGCTACCCGAGGGCATTCCCCCGGAGGCGAGCACGGCACCAACCCCGGCATTGTATCCGGCGATCGCGAGATCGAGCGTGTCCCCGCGAACTCGTCCTTGGTGCTTCCACGTGTCGATCTGGTTGTACATGTCGCACAAGAGATGTCCTGACGCCATGACCGAGTCCGCGACGCCGAGAATATCGGCGGTGCCGTCGCCGTCGGCGTCCTTGCCGTAGGTGCGCCAGGTGCCGTCCATGAACTGGCCGGGACCCTTGGCGCCGACGGGTGACACCGGTGCGGTGGCACCGTAGCGGAATCCGTTCTCCGCCGAATACAGGGCCGCCAGTGTCGGCGCCGTGATCCCGTCACACAGTGCGCCGGCCTTGGTCAGCCACGGCACAAAGGTGGCGAACGCGTTGCCGGGGGCGAAGGTGAGGCGGGGCAGCACGCTGCTGGTCGGTGCGGCAAACGCGGTGTCGAGGGCGTTTGTGTTTGCCCAGCTCGAGACGCCGGAACTGTCGGTATTGCCGGGCTCGGGTACGACATCGCTGTCGGCCGGTGGCTCGGGCGCCGCCGGGGACGGATCCGGGCGTGGCGGCGCGTCGGCGGGTGGGAGCGGGAGCGGGGGCGCGGGCGGGGATTGAGGAGGAATCACCCCGGACAACGCCTGCGCGGCATTGTCGATCCCCTGCTGCGCAAACTGCTGTACGGGGGCGGGAAGCGTCGCCATCACGTCCCCGACCTGCTGATCCAGGGCCGGTGCTGCCTGTTCGACGACGGCCAGGGTGTCGGTGACCTGCGTTTCCACCTCTGGTGGCAGGTTAGTGCTGTTCGCGGCGCCACCGGCGGCGATCACGATCGCCGCAATGATGGCGGAGGGGTCGGACATCTTTCGCTCGTTTCTCTACATCGGACAGTCGTCTTCGAGTTCCGGTGCCGGGCTAGCTCGTGCCATGACTTCGGTCACGGGGCGCTCCAATCATGGACATCAACGGCGCCGAGTTCCTCAGTAGCGGAATCGAAATCGCTGTAGAGCTCGTGTTCGTCGAAACTTTCCTGGATCGCGATCTGGGCGCTCTCGGGGAGGGTGTGCATGATGTCGCGGACGCGTTCCTGGCGGCGGGCGACGGCCTGGCGGAACGGCATCCCCGGTGTCGCCTTCATCTGCGGGACGATGCCCTCGACGTCGTCGACCCCGCCGGCGTGGTGGCCGGCGTCGACCATCGCCTGTTCGGCGGCCATGGTGGCCTCGTCCTTCTCCTCGGACATGCCGATCGGGCCGATCATGGTGCCGTTGAGGAACTGTTTGACCACCGGCTCCTCACTGGTGAGCAGCACCTCGCGGGGGCCGAACATCACCAGCTTCCGCCGGAAGAGCATCCCGATGTTGTCCGGCACCGTGCGGGCGAGGTTGATGTTGTGCGAGACGATCAGGATCGTCGCGTCGATCTCGGCGTTGATGTCGATCAAGGTCTGCGAGATGTAGGTGGTGCGCACCGGGTCCAGGCCGGAGTCCGGCTCGTCGACGAGGATGATCTGCGGGTCGAGCACCAGGGCGCGGGCCAGGCCGGCGCGCTTGCGCATACCGCCGGAGATCTCGCCGGGCAGCTTGTCCTCGGCCCCGAGCAGACCGACGAGTTCCATCTTCTCCATCACGATCTTGCGGATCTCGGACTCGGACTTCTTGGTGTGCTCGCGCAGCGGGAACGCCACGTTGTCGTACAGGTTCATCGAGCCGAACAGGGCGCCGTCCTGGAACAGCACGCCGAACAGCTTGCGGATCTCGTACAGCTCCTTGGACGAGCACTCGAGAATGTTGGTGCCGTCGATCACGATCGACCCCTGCTCCGGGCGGAGCAGACCGATCAGCGACTTCAGGAACACCGACTTACCGGTTCCCGACGGGCCCAGCAACGCGCTGACCTCACCGGCCGGCAGGGTCAGCGACACGTCCTGCCAGATCCTCTGCGAGCCGAACGACTTGGTCAGGTCGCTGACTGAAACTTCGACACCCATCGAGTCTTCCTTACGTCGATTCGTGAATTTTCGGGAAGGGATACATCACGCAGTCGGTGCTCCGCGGTTCACACCGGGGACATCTCGGTGATCTGCCAGGAATCTCCATCGCGGTGCAGCGACACCTGAACGCGGCTGCCGTCCAGCTTGGGGGCGGGACTGTCGGTACTGGTCGTGGACTGATTGAGAAACATCAGCACGGTGGCAGCGTCAGCGGAGGCCGAGACAACCGAGGACTCCACGACGGTGGCCGAGGTGACCACCTGCCGCTGCTTCGCGGACGGAATGATGACGTCCTTGCTCACGCTCTCGAACTGAGTGCGGAACTCACCCCCGAGGTGCTCGAGCGAACCGGTGAAGTGGTCGTCGACCGTGTTGAAGTCGTAGGACAGGATGTCGGGAACCAACTGCGCGGCCTGCGTGAGCGCCTGCTGCCGGGTGTCCTCCTGGCTCCGGCCCTCGTGTGCGCGGATCGTCAATGTCACGCTGCCGACTGTCACCGCGACCGCCAGCACGCCGAGGCCCGCGACCAACAGTGTGCGTTTACGGCTGCTCCACGTGTCGAAGAGCGAGGAGATGCGAGCGATGTAGGTAATCATGCGACGAACTCCACATCGGAAACGAGCCAGCGACCGTCGACGAGGTCGAGGGTCAATTTCATGCGGTAGACCCGCATCTCACCGTCGGGGGCCTCGGTGTTCTTGACCGTCGACGTCACTGCCGCGAGGACGGTGGCGTGATCGTCCGACGAGTCGATGATGCCGGCGGACTTCACTTCGCCGGTCGACTCGACCTGACCCTGATTCAGTACATCCCCGAAACCCCCCGAGGACGTGGCGAACTGGTCGTGGAACGGTCCGGTCGTGCCGTCGGCGACCTTCTTGATGTCCTCGTCGACGCTCTGGTGACGGAGGGTGACCAAGTTGGTTGACATTTGGGTGGCGGTATCGAGGATGGAGACATCACGGGCCGCGGCGGCGTCCGTGGTCCGCCAGTCGCTCCACGATCTCACCCCCCACACCGAACCGGCCAGCACGATCGCACCGAGGAACACGACCGCAGCGAGGATGAGACCGCCGCCCCGCCGTCGTGCGGGGCCGCCGGAGTCCTCGGCGGCGTCCGTCGATGTTTCGGGTGGTCGTTCGGGTCGATCGAGGACGTTGTCGTCGTCGATCGTGTCCAGTGCTAGCGCAGCAGCAGACTTTGCCATGTCAGTTCCTCCTCGGACTGGGTTGGGGATGTGGCGTCGATGGAGTACAGGGCGCCGTCTGGGGCGCGGAAGGCGCCGGTGATCGGGTCGTAGGGAGCGGTGGCGACCGCAGGGGCCTGCCGGCTGGACCAGGCCGCCGGGGTCGCCGCGACAGGAGCCTGCTGAGAGTTGTCCGACTGCTGCGGCTCCGGCGCTGCTGTGGGCGGCGCGGGCGGTGCGCTCGGTGCAGGGGCGTAGGGCTGCCCGGGCCGGGCCAGCATCTGCGGCCAGCTCGAGGGCAGACCGCCGGGGCATTCGCCGACCTCCGCGGTCCGCACGGAGGGGTCGGTGGCGCAGGGAAGGTTCCGGGCACCGCGCACCACACGCGGCTCGTTTGGCGGCAACGTACAGTACGAGCTGGTGGCGGGCTCGGCCGGCGAAAGATCGCTGGGATCGCGCCGCTGTGTTTCCTCATAGCCCTCGGTGCAGGGCAGCGGGTTGGCGGTGTTGCCCAGTTTGATATCGAGGGGGCCCTGACCATACGTGCGGTCCGCGCCTTGCACACCCTGATGCATGTGATTGATCGCGGCGGACATTGCCGGGTAGATCACCAGGATCTGGCGGATACCGGGAACGTTGACTCGCAATACCTCTCCGACGCTCTGCAGATTCGCCAGCAGCAGCGGCAGCGACGGCTGCAGGTCGGCGAGTGTTCCGCCGAACGCATCAAAGAAGGCAGGACCGTTGTCGAGGGTTCCCCGGATCTGGGCGTCGTTCATGGTCAGCTGCTCGGTGAACGAAGCCAGGTCGGTGGAGAAACGCGCGATATCGGGACCCGCTGAGTTCACCGCCGTCAGAACCGGTTCCGCGTCGGTGATCAGGGTAGTGGTCGGGCCCAGGTTGGCCTGGGCGAGGGCGATGAGCGGGCGGGACGAGTCGATCAGACGCGAGAGGGTGGGACCGGCGCCGTCGAAGGCGGCGTAGGCCTCGTCGACCGTGGTCTTCAAGTCGTCCTTCGGCAGTCCCTCGAGGAGGGTGCTGACCTCGTCGACGACCTGCGCTGCCGATACCGGCAACGTTGTCCGGGACCGATCGATGACGTCGCCATCGGCCAGGAACGGACCCTGGGATGTGGGCGGCACCAGATCGACATACTGTTCGCCGATCGCCGAGACGCTGCGCACGTAGGCGTCGGTCGATTTCGGGATCGGGTGGTCCGAGTCCAATTGCAGGTGCACGGTCACGTGATCGGGGGTCACGTCGAGCGACCTGACCACACCGACATCGACGCCGCGATAGGTGACGAGCGCGCTCGCGTACAGGCCGCCGGCGCGTTCGAGTTCGACATCGACCGAGTACATTCCGATACCCGAGAGCCGGTTGAATCCCATGTAGCTGTAGACGGAATTGGCGACAGCCACGACCGCGACAAGGGTGAAGATCACGAGTTGGGCTCGGACCAATTTCGAGCGCATCAGCGCTGACCTCCCTGCGGTTGGGGCGCCCCGGCGGCTGGGGTCGCGGCCGGAGGTGCACTCGCGGGCCGCTCGGTGGGAACGAGTAGCGGGTTGGCCGCCTGCCGCGCCGGGTTCAGTCCCGCCAGTTCGGACACCGGGATGCTTCCGAGGACCTTGCCGCCCACGGTCTCGGCAGTCAGATCGAGGGTGAGGAACAAATTCACGTAGTCGCCTCGGATCGCCCGATCCGTGGTTTCGACCGGGAACGGAAGCGTGGCAGCAATCTTGAGGGCCTCCGGGATGGAATCGCCTACCGAGGCGAGATGGCTCAGGGTCGGCTGTAGTGCAGTGAGATTGGCGTGCAGATCCTCGCGGCTACTGTCAAGGACCTTGGTCGCGACCTCCCCGAACTGGCCGACACTGGTCAGCATTGTCGTGAGCTGCTTCTGCTGATCGTTGAGTACCTGTGCCGCTGGGGTGATCGTCTCGATACCGCGATCGAGGGTGGCGTTCTGCGCCGCGAGCTCGGCGCCGAGCCGGTCGAGTCCATCGATCGCCCGGACGATATCCGCGCGTTGTTGGTCGAGGTTTCCCACGACGGTCTCGAGGTTGCCGAACAGCTCGTGCAGGTTCTGCTCCCTGCCGTCGAGCACCCGAACGAGTTCGGAGGTGACCGTGCGGATTTGCTGCAGTCCACTGCCATTCAGTACCAACGACAGTGCCGACAAAACCTCTTCGGTCGACGCGTACTGGCTGGTGCGGGCGATGGGAATGACGGCGCCGTCCGCCAGCGTCCCGACCGGTTGTTCACCGGAGGGAACCGACAGCTCCAGGTACTGGGAACCGAGAACACTGGTCTGCGCCAATTTCGCACCGACGTTCGCCGGGATCCGTGCGTCCGCGCGCAGTTCGAGTGTCAGGCGCGCGATCCAGTTCTCCCCACCGATGCTGGCGATGTTTCCGACGATCACATTGTCGGCTTTCACGGGGGAGTTGCCGACCAGATTCTGAATATCGGCCAGCTCGACCGTGACTTCGTAGGTGTCACCGCTGATGGCGTTACCGGGCAACGGGATCGAGTTGATTCCGTCGAAGCGGCACCCGGTGGCAGTCACCGCCACACCGAGTGTCAGGGCGGTGCAGGCACTCAATTGCCTGATCGAGATCATCGTGTTCCTCCGCTCGGTGCCGGTGCCACCGCTTTCTGGACCAGTCCGGTGGCGAGCGCACCGGTGGCTTTGGAACATTCGTCGGCCGGCGCATTGGCCGTGGTGAGCAGTGCGCAAATCAGCGACCGGGGGTCCGGCGGAAGGTCGGAGACTGCAATCGCGGCCGTCAGCGAGTTCGAGTCGGGATCGTAGATGTTGTAGAAGTTCGACAGTGAGGTCGGCGCAGTGTGCAGGATCGAGGCGAGGGTGTCTTCCCGGTCGACGAGCTGGCGGGTGAGGTCGGTGAGCTTACCGACGTCGGTGGTCAGTGCCCCCCGGTTGTTCTGAAGGAACGCGGTGACCTCGTTGAACGTGGCGAGCATGCTGTTGAGCAGGGCGTCGAGCTCGGTGCGGTTGTCGTTGAGCATCGACGACGTCGTGGCCAGTTCACGGCTGAACGCGGTGATCTGCTGTTCGTTGGTGGCCAACGCCGAGGTGAAGGTCTGCAGGTTTCGGACGGAGGCAAACAGATCCTCTCCGCCTTTGCTGAGAGTGCTAGTGGCGTCGGAGAGCTGTACCAGCGAGTCGTGCAGGGTTTGCCCGTTCCCGCGGAGAGCATCCGCGGTGTTCGTCACGAAGCGGTTGAGCGAACCGTCGGGGTCCTCGGGTGTGCGTCCCACGTCCTGTGCGAGCTTGACGACCTGTTCCTTGACCTCGTCGAATTCGACTGGAACTGCGGTGCGCTCGACGGGGATCGTCTGCCCGTCTGCCATTTTGTCGCCGCCGACGTAAGCGGGGGCAAGTTGGATGTATCGACCGGTGACCAGAACCGGGGCGACAATGGCAGCTTTGGCGTCGGCGGGGACGTCGTACTTTCCGTCGTAGCTGAATTCGACGCGGACCTGGTCGCCTTCGGGCACGATGTCGTTGATCTGGCCGACCTCGACGCCGAGGATCATGACACGGTCGCCGACATAGAGTCCGCTCGTGCTGCGAAAGAAGGCGGTGATGTGGTGCGTGGAGTGCCCGGTGACCCAGGCTCCGGTGCCCAGTACCAGGGCGGCGACGATCACCACGAGAAGCAGAATCTTCGCCGGCACGCGCGAGGTGGTCCTCGTGGCCATCATCGGGGACCTCCGAGGCTGCCGGGGACCTGACCTGCCAGGTTCGCGGGAAGGATGTTGTGCAGGAGAGCGCTGAAGAACGGTCCGCTGCCCACGACGTCGCCGATCTGCTGGGCGTAACGCTCGAGTCCGGTCAGGGAGGCGTTGATGTTGTCGTAGTTGTTATTCAAGGTCGTGACCAACGTGTCCATCTGTTCGAGAGTGGGTGCAAGTGTGGCCTCGTTGTCCCGCTTGAGGGCGGTGAGTTCGTCGGCGATCTCGCGGGTTTGTACGAGGATGCGGTGGATGGAGTCGGCGCGCTGATTGAGCGAATCGAACAGGGACTGACCCTGCCCGAGTAGCGCGGCGACACGCTGACTGCGCTCGGCGAGCACTGTGCTCACCCCGGCGGTGTTGGTCAGTAGGTGCCGTAGGTCGGCGTCCCTACTGGCCACCGTCTCGGACAACCGGGACAGGCCGGTCAGCGAGGACTTCAGGTCGGGTGGCAGGGCCTCTTCGACCGCGGAGAGTTGGTCGAGTGCACCGGACAAATCGACGGTGTCCGTCTTGGAGACCTTGTCGGTCACTTCCTCGAGCGACCGGGTGACGTCGTAACCGGACGTGGTGCGTGAGACCGGGATCGTGTCGCCTCGCCCCAGCTCCCCCTCTCCCTCCGGGGTCAGTTCGATGTATCGGCGCCCGAGTGCGGTTTCGACCTTGATGGCAGCACGAGTGTCGTTGCCCAGGCGCGCGTCGCCGCTGTCTGCGTCGAATTCGACTTCGACCTTGTCTCCGTTGAGGGAGATCTCCCGCACCTTGCCCACCTTGACGCCGGCGATCTGGGCGGTGTCACCCACCACGAGGCCGCTGGCGTCAAGGAACTCAGCGTGGTACGTCTTCGGACCGATGCCTGGGATGGTGTCGAAGTTGAGTGCGACGGCGAGGACGCCGACGAGGACGAGGGTTCCGATCACACCGAGTCGGATCGGGTTCCGTTCGAGGAACGACTTGGTTGCCATCACTTGCACCTTTCGGCGGGCGCGGTGAACATCGGCGTGACTCCGCCGGGGCCCTGCGCGTACTTGATTGCCAGTCCGCACACGAACAAGTTGACGAAGCTTCCGTATCCGCCTGCCCGCGCGGTCAGCCGGTAGGTCTCGGGAAGCTTGCTCAAAACGAGATTCACGGTGTCGGTCTGTGCGTTGAGCTGGCCGGCCAGGTCACCGAGCGCGGACACATCCTGGGCGATGGGCGGCCGGTTCTCCGTGAGAACGGTCGCCATGGCGTTCGAGGCGTCGTCGATCTGGCCCAGCGAGTGGCTGATCAAATCCCGGTCGTCGTTGAGGCCGGCGACCAGTTGCTGTAGTTGGTCGACCAGGGTTGCGAACTGGTCGCGTCGGTTGTTGACGGTCCCGAGCACGGCGTTGAAGTTCGCGATGACCTGGCCGATGGCCTGGTCGCGGTCGGCGAGTGCATTGGTGAAGGTGTCGATCTGGGAAATCAGCTGGCTGATGCTTGCTTCCTGCCCGTTGAGAACCTGGATCAATGACGCGGATAGTTGGTTGGTCTGGTCCGGATCCAGGCCCTGGAGCAGGGGACGAAAGCCGTTGACAACCTGGTCCAGATCCAACGCAGCCGTTGTCTGAGCGAGTGGTATCGGAGCCTGGAGCGGACTCGGGTCGAAGGAACCCGGGGACAGGTCGACATAGCGGTCGCCGATCAGATTCTTGTACTTGATCTTCGCCTCGGTCGCCGCGGTCAGCGGGCGCTCGGTGGAGAGAGAGAAGGTGACCAACGCCGTGCCGTCGGAGTTGACCGAGACGTCGGTGACCTTACCCATGGGCACTCCCGCCACACGCACGTCTGAACCGCTTCCGAGGCCGGATGCGCTGGTGAAGACCGCACTGTAGGCGTGCGTGCTGCCGAAACGGAGGTTACCGACAACCGTTGCGACACCGAATCCCGTCAGGGTGGTCACCAGTACGAAGATCAGCAACTTCAGGCTGGGCGAAGTCTTCGTCATCGCAGACCTCCTAGGAAGAACTGCGCGAAGGGGTTTCCGATCAGATCCATCGGGGTCCGTGCGGGTCGGTAGGCGGCACTGCCGTCATCGAAATCGGTGTGTCCCTGCGGCTGTGACCAGTCGTCGCAGGCGACGGGCCCATCGGCTCGCACCACCGGGAGGTTGGCCGGATTCGTGTACGGCGGATCTCCCATCAGCAGGGTGCCGAGGATGTTCAATCCGGGCTGATCACTACCTCCGAGGGTGCGTTCGAGGTAGGTGTTGGTCTGCACGAGGCTCTCGACCAGGCAGGGCAGTGTCGGCGCACGCTGCGCCAGCAGTTCGGTGGTCGGGGCCAGGGAGGACAGCGACTCGGTCAGCGGGGTCCCGCTGGTCTCGAAGAAGGAGCGTCCGCTGTTGCCGAAGCTGGTGAAGCTGAGCAGGAATGCCTTGAACTGGTCTTGGCGGTCGGTGAGGGTCGTCGCCGTCGTGCTGGCCTGGTCGACCGTTTCCATCACGTCCGGTGCCGCGGCTGCGAGGACGTCGGTGGTCTCGGCTCCGCGCACCAAATCGCGCCGCAGGGTGGGCAGGCTGTTGTTGAAGCTCGCCAGGTAGGTATTGAGTTCGACCAGAGTGTCACCGAGCTGGTCGCCGCGGCCGTGTAGCGACGTGGCGAGTGCGTTCAGCGTTCCGTTGACCTTCTCCGGTTCCACCGTCCGTAGCACGGTGACCAACGACTCGAGAAGGTCGTTCACTTCCGTGGCCACCTGGCCCGTCGAGAGGACCGTGCCGGCCGAGATAGTCTCCGGCGAAGGTGATTCCGGCGGGTCGAGTGTGACGAACTTGCGGCCGAACAGGGTGGTGGGGTCGATCGCGGCGGAGACATTCGCGGCGATCGAGTGTGCACGTCCTTTGTCGATGTCCATGGAGATCTCGGCGTGCCCGTCGACCAGCTTGACGCCCGTGACCCGGCCGACGACGACCTCGCGCATCTTCACGTCCGAGCCGGGTTCGAGCATCAGGCCGGCCCGGGTGGAATAGAGCTTGACCGGAACAGCGGAGGTGAAGCTTCCCCGGTAGACGGCGATTGAAGTCGCGGTCGCGAGTGCTCCGACTGCGACCATGACGAGACCGAGTGCAACGTAGGCTCGTCGGCTGCGTTCTGCAAGGTGTCCACTCATGTCAGCCCGACACCCTCACTGCCCCAGCGGAGCCGCCATAGACCGCGATACCGATGAGCAGGTCGATCACCATGATGGAGATCAGCGACGTCCGGACTGCCCGGCCGACCGCGACACCCACACCCGCCGGACCACCACTGGCGTTGTACCCGTGATAGCAGTGCACGCACATCACCACCACGGACATCGCGAGCACTTTCACTGCCGACCAAATCACATCGCTGGGAACGAGGAAGACGTTGAAGTAGTGCCAGAACGTTCCTTTCGCCTCCCCGATCATGTAGACGGTGACGAGTTGGGTCGCGGCGTAGCCGACGAACAATGCCACCGAGTAGAGCGGGATCACCGCGATCACCCCGGCCATCACGCGGGTCGTGACCAGGTAGGGGAGGGAGGGGATGGACATGGTTTCCATCGCGTCGATCTCCTCGCTGACCCGCATGGCGCCGAGTTGTGCAGTGAATCCGGCACCGACGGTCGCGGTCAACGCGATGCCGGCGATCGCCGGTATGGCCTCCCGGGTATTGAAGAATGCGGAGATGAATCCGGACAATGCGCCGATTCCGACACGGCCGAGAGAGGTGGCCCCCTGCTGGCCGACCTCGTAACCGACCGCGGCGGTCAGCAACGAGATGACCATGAGCGTCCCGCCGATCACCGCCAGCGCTCCGGTTCCCATGCTCACTTCTGCCAAGAGCCGGACCGTTTCGGCGCGATAGCGGCGGAATGTTCGCGGAATCGCCGCGATCGTGTGGTTGTAGAAGGAGAACTGTCGGCCCATCTCCTCGAGATGGCTGACCGGCGCATCAATCACCTTGAGCGCGACGGCACGGGCTCTCCGGGTACCCGAAGGCTGGTTCGATTTCGACACGAGCTTCCCGTCGTCGGTTACGTGCGGATTCTGCAAAGAGTTCATAGGTCGTCAGTGCATTGCCAAGGTGGTGATGATCGAGTTCGCCAGAAACAGCAGCAGGAAGCTGAACACCACCGTCTGATTGACAGCATCCCCCACGCCTTTCGGCCCGCCCCTCACGTTCAGGCCGAGATGGCAGGCAACCAACCCGGCGAGCATGCCGAATACGGCAGCCTTGATCTCGGCGACGAAGAAATCACCGAGACCGGTAATGATGGAGATTGCCGTGACGTACTGCCCGGGTGATGCGCCCTGCATGTACACGGTGGCGATGTAGCCGCCGACGAGGCCGACGGCCGACACGAGGCCATTGAGGAAGATCGCGATGAAGGTCGACGCCAATACCCGCGGAACACAGAGACGGTGAATGGGATCGATGCCGAGGACTTTCATCGCGTCGATCTCCTCGCGGATGGTTCGCGATCCCAGATCCGCGCAGATCGCCGTAGAACCGGCGCCGGCCACCACCAGAACAGTGACGATGGGGCCGATTTCCCGGACGATCGCGACACCCGCGCCGGCGCCGGCGAGATCGACCGCACCGATCTCAGCGAGGAGGATGTTGATCTGGTAGACGAACATCATGCAGAACGGGATTGCCATCAACAGCGCGGGCATGATCGACACACTGGCGATGAACCAAGCCTGCTGGAGGAACTCCCGCAGGTGAAACGGCCGCTTGAACATGCAGCGATACGTCTCGAGCGAAGTCGCGTAGAAGGCGCCCACCGCGCGTGGCGCCACCCGTAGTGCTGCCCTCGCCTTGGCGCTTCTTTCGCCAGGCGTGACCGATCTGTCCAGCAGTTGCACGTTAGTCCTCCGTGCTCATGAATTGGGTGCCCGAATGTGAGCCACGCCAATTCGATGTGTTCAGCATGAAGCCCGATAGGCGTTGGGAGAGCCGTGGGGAGAGCGGGGAAACGGCCCCGCGATCACAGCTTTCGCGGGGCCGTTTCCGCATGCACATGGGTAGAACCGGTCACCCCACATTCGTGATTGTCAGCCTGCCGTCCGCGTGGTCCGCGCGCAGCAGCTTCTTATCGAACTTTCCCACGCTGGTACGGGGGACCTGCTCGATGAACGTCCACTGTTCGGGCAGCCACCACCGTGGCACCTGGTCGGCGAGCCACGATTGCAGCTCCTTCGGAGCAATAGCCGCTCCCTCTCGCAGCACAATGACTGCGAGCGGACGTTCCTGCCACTTCGGGTCTGGCACTGCGATCACCGCAGCCTCGAAGATATCGGGGTGCCCGATCAGGATGTTCTCCAGTTGCACCGAGGAGATCCACTCGCCACCGGACTTGATCACATCCTTCGCCCGGTCCGTCAAGGTCAGGAAGCCTCCGCGGTCGATGTGACCGACGTCGCCGGTTCGCAGCCAACCATCGTGGAACCTGTCCTCGTCCGCCACCTTGTAATACGAGGCGGCGACCCAGGGTCCGCGAACCTCCAACTCGCCCACAGCCTCGCCATCGTGCGGCAACACCGCGCCGTCATCTGCGACGATTCGCATCTCGACTCCACACACGGCGCGACCCTGTGTCGACCGCACGCGCCAGGCCTCTTCGGGGGAAGCCCCCACCGGCGGCCGTGCGACCGAAGCAAGCGGCGAGGTTTCGGTCATTCCCCATGCCTGCAAGACGGTGACCCCGAGCTGCTCCTCGAATGCCTCCATCAACGAGCGTGGCACCGCAGATCCGCCGCAGGCCACCAGCCGCAGCGACGAGAAGTCCAATTGAGGATTCTTCTCGGCATGCAGGAGAACGTCGTTCCAAATCGTTGGCACCGCACCGGCTACGGTGGGCCGCTCCGTGTGGACCATCTGCGTGAGCGGACCTGCTTGCAGAAACCGGTCCGGCATGAGCAATTCGGCGCCCGCCATCAGCGCCGCGTAGGGCAGGCCCCACGCATTCGCGTGAAACATCGGCACGATCGGCAGGACGCGGTCGGCCTCGCAAATACCCAAGCCGTTTCCGGTGCATGCCGCCATCGAGTGGAGATACATGGATCGGTGGCTGTACACCACGCCCTTGGGATCACCTGTGGTGCCGCTGGTGTAGCACATCGCCGCTGCGGAGGTCTCGTCCACTGTGGGCCAAGGATATTCATCCGATTCCCCGGCTAGTGCCTCTTCGTAGCGAAGCACCTCGGGACCTTTGCCGTCGAGCGCCGAAACGTCGCCTTCGCCGGTGACCAGCACCGTCCGTACCGACTGCAAATCGGGTAGTACGGGCGCGAGCAGGGGCACCAGGGACGAGTCCACGATGATGACTCTGTCCTCCGCGTGGTTGGCGACGTAACGGATCTGTTCTGCGGAGAGCCTGATGTTCAGTGTGTGCAGTACGGCGCCCATGGCGGGGACGGCGCAGTACGCCTCCAGATGTTCCTGGTTGTTCCACTGGAAGGTGGCCACCCGATCATCCCCGGTGACTCCGAGGCGTCGCAGGGCAGAGGCCAGGTTTGCACACCGCTCACCGATCTCGCGGTAGCTCGAACGGCGGAAACCCTGTTCGGTGGCGCTGATCACCCGCCTGTCGCCGTGCACGCCGGCGGCGTGATGGAGTATCGACGCCACCGACAGGGGAGCGCTCTGCATCGTGCCTTGCATCAGTTGGATTCCTTGTGGACTCGGCGTGCGGTATCGCTGGTCATTTCTGCTGGAGGTCGCTGCGGCCGTCGGCCTCGAGCATCGCCCTGTACGCGGGGAACAGCAGTTTCGCAGTCGGGACGAGCTTGAGGATCTTCTGCACCGGACCCTTGGTCCGCACCTGGCCCTTGGCCATTGCCACCGACAGGTTCACTTTGCCCTGCCAGAATCCATTGCCCGTGTCCGCGGACATGAACAACTCGACATCCGGCTTGATATCGGTCGCGCCCGCGAACACCTTGCCGTTGGGCAGGTCGACCGTCACGGTCGCGTCGGGGTCGGTGTAATTGATCTGCAGGACAACGCCCGACGCGGAGAGCTTGGGTCCGATCTCGGGATCTGCCAGTCCCTTCTCGAAGACCCCGCCGATGTACTTGTGGACCTCTGCATCGTTCTTGAATACGCCCATGAGAATGATCCTTTCGTGTGTTTGACGTTGTGAAGATTCGGTCGTGTGCCAAGTGACCCGTGGTCAGTCCAGGCTGATCCAAACGGATTTGGTCTGCGTGTATCCCAGCAAGGATTCCTCGCCGAGGTCTCGCCCGTACCCCGATGCTTTGTAGCCACCGAACGGCGCCGCGGGATCGAGCATGTTGTACATGTTGACCCAGACGGTGCCCGCCTCGAGCTCCCGCGCCACCCGGTGCGCCCGCTTGAGGTTATCGGTCCACACACCTGCTGCGAGTCCATAGGCACTGGAGTTGGCGCGGCGCACCACTTCCGCTTCGTCGTCGAAGGTCAGCACCGACAGCACCGGCCCGAAGATCTCCTCCGTGGCGATCGACATGTCGTCACGCACATCGGTGAAAATCGTTGGTGTGAGGAAGTGCCCGTTACTGAGCGCGCCCCCCGGATACTCACCACCACAGACGAGGGTGGCGCCCTCCCGGGTGCCCGCGCGTACGAAGCCCTCGACGCGGTCCAGCTGCATCGCGGAGACCAATGGGCCCATCTCGGTACTCTCGTCCAACCCATGACCGAGCTGAATCGCTCGGGTGGCCGCCTCCAGCTCGGCTACGAGTTCGTCGTGGACGTCGCGGTGGACAAAGAGCCGGGAACCTGCACAACACACCTGTCCCTGGTTGAGGAAGATGGCGGCTAATGCGCCCTGTGCCGCGGCGTTGAGATCGGCATCCGGGAAGACGATGTTTGCGGACTTTCCACCCAGCTCGAGGGTGAGCTTCTTGATGCTCGGCGCGCTGGCGGTGATGATCCTGCGCCCCGTTTCGGTCGATCCGGTAAACGAGACCTTCGCAACCTTAGGATGATCAATCAGGGCTTGGCCCGCCTCCGGGCCGAACCCGGTGACCAGGTTGAGGACTCCGGGGGGCAGTCCGGCCTCGAGTGCGATTTCGGTCAGTCGGAGCGCGCTCAGCGAGGTATGTTCGGACGGCTTGAGGACTACGGTGTTGCCTGCCGCCAGCGCGGGGGCCACCTTCCAGGAAGCGATCAGTAACGGAAAGTTCCACGGCGCGATCGCGCCGATCACCCCCAGCGGTTCTCGTTGTGTGTAGACCAGTGCCTCTCCTACCGCCGGTGAAACCGGCAGAGTCCGGCCGGCGAGTTTCGTTGTCCACCCACCGAAATATCGCCAGATTTGGCTGGCCAGGCTCACGTCGATATACAACGACTCCGACAGCGGCTTGCCGTTGTCGAGGGTCTCGAGAGTGGCCAGTTCCTCCGCGTGCGCCTCGATCGCGTCCGCGACGTCGAGCAATATCCGACCTCGAGCGGCGGGGCTCAGGCGGCGCCAGGCCTGGAAGGCCACACTTGCGGAGTCGACGGCCCGATCCACGTCGATCGCGCCGCCCGCCGAAATGTTGGCCAGGACTGCGCCAGTCGCCGGGTCCGTGGTGGGAACCTCACTGCCGTCCGCTGCCGCCAACTTCTCTGTCCCGATCACGATGCTCGCGGAAGCGCTGCGCAAGAAAGACTGCACCGCCTCGGGTATGTCCACCGACATCATGGTCATCGGCCACTGCCTTTCTGTGTAGAAGATTACTTCAGAATTTCCTTGCGGCGCAACGCAGCCCGAACAATTGTGAGTGGCTGTCGAATGGTTGCGGCACATTTCACGACCGACGAGGTGCGGCGCAAGTGCGGAGGCCTCTTTTGTCGAGGAAATACGACCGAGGCGATTCTCAACCGACGATTGTCATTTTTCGTCGAGCGTCTTCACGTACTCGGAATCGGCGATCGGAAGGTCGACATTACTCGAACCACCTGGACTGCCGAGATCCTTGGTTACTTCCCTCGACGATTCTTGGAAGGGCTGCCACTGCTCATCGACCTTTTGTGCGGGACGGATGGCACTGACGGGACACACCGGCTCGCATGCACCGCAGTCGATGCACTCGTTCTGATGAATGTAGAGCATCCGGCCGCCCTCGTAGATGCAATCTACCGGGCATTCTTCGATGCACGACTTGTCCATAACGTCCACACACGGTTCACCAATGACGAATGCCATCAGATCTACCTCCTTGCTATTTGCGTGACAAACTTTGCCGACGAGGTCAGGCCTCGGCGAGCACGGGTTGAACCAGATCGCTCGAATGGCCTGGTGCGAGGGATGCGTTCGGGTCGAGCGCTACCGCTGCGTTGTTCACCGCGGTAGCCACCTCACCGAAACCGACGGCGATCAGTTTCACTTTCCCGTCGAAGGTGGCGGCGTCCCCCGCGGCAAAGATATTGGGCAGGGTGGTCCGCATTGTGCTGTCCACTGTGATCGACCGGCCTTCGAGTTCGAGGCCCCAGTCCGCGATCGGCCCGAGATTCATCAGGAATCCGAGCGCGGCAACGACAACCTGGGCCTTGACTTCACGTCCGGACGACTCGCCGGCGACCTTGACGACAACGCTCTCAACCTGATCATCGCCACGTATTTCCGCCACATCGGCATCGAGCAGCAGATCGCAGGCAGACTCACGCAGTAGGCGGACCGAGTGCTCGTGCGCCCGGAACTGCTTACGCCGGTGGACGAGCGTGACGGAGCGGGCCCGCGGTAATGCGGCCAACGCCCAGTCCACTGCAGAGTCACCGCCGCCGACGACGACGACATCCTGACCGTCGAGGACGTCTAGCCGGGGAACGAAGTAGCGCAGTCCTCGACCGAGAAAGGCCTCCCCGGTTGCCAGGGGCCGCGGAGTGACAGCTCCGACACCGGAGGTGATCACCACAGCCCGCGCGTCGATCACCACACGTTTCGAGGTGGTGACCCGCCACCCGGCGGGGAGGCGTTCGAGTGTGTCGGCCTGTTGTGAGAGCAGGTGTTTGGGAGCGAACGCCTCTGCTTGCTGGGTGAGATTCCGGATGAGCTGCTGCCCCTGCACGCCGGGCAGGCCGGCGACGTCGTAGATGTTCTTTTCGGGGTAGATGGCCTGTACTTGGCCGCCGACCTCGGGCAAGGCGTCAACCAGTGCCGTGCTGAGCCCTCGAAAACCCGCGCAGTAAGCGCCGAAGAGGCCAACCGGTCCGGCACCGACGAACAGCAGGTCGACGGCGACGTCGGCTGTCGAGATTTCGGTTGTCATGCAGATCGCTCCTCGGGTTCAGGGTTGGCGTAGACGGGTGGTACGGATGTGTGTCCGCGACTGCGACACGACACCGGACGGGTCAGGAGGTGGCACTCGTCAGAAGTTGGGACAACTGGAGCTCGTCTTCCGCGGCGAACTTGTCCTCGAGCTGCATCGGGGAGTAGTCCTCGTCGATCTCCTCCAGCGGCCTGCCGCGCGCGCTTTCGATCGACTCGAGCCGTCGGTTGAGCTTGTCCATCCCGTAGTCGGTCATCTCGTCGATGGTGATACCGAACGGGATTTCGTCGAAGGTGTCGAAGATCCTGACGATCAGCTGCAGGGCGGGCTCCAACAGCTCCTGCATGCGCTCGTCTACGACATCCCAGTTCCGGTCGTCGGCGGCCACATGCCGCCGGCAGGTGAACGTGCCCCAGGCCATGTGCCGACGCTCATCGTCACCGATGTGCTTGATCACTTCCTGCATCCCGGGCAGGATGTTGCGACTCTTGCAGACCTTGGCCCAGGCGTAGTAGCCGGTGAGCGCGAGGCATCCCTCGACCACGTGGTTGTAGGTGACCGAGGCGCGGATCTGGGCCGCCGGCGACGGGTCCGTGGTCAGTGCGTACAGCGACTTGGGGAGTTCCTCGGTGAAGATCCGCTGGTAAGGCTCGCTGTAATCCACATATTCGTGGAGATCGCTGCTCAGTCCCACTGCGTCGAACCAAAGTCGGAACGCCTGCATGTGCTTGGCTTCTTCGAAGGTGAACTGGGTGAGGTAGGCCTCGTCGGCCAGCCTGCCCTCGGCGGCCATCGCCGACATGAAGGGCTGCAGATCCTGTGCCACCGACTCCTCGCCGGCGATGAAATGTGCGGCGAGGATGCAGGTGAGCCGCTTTTCTTCATCGGAGAGTCCGGCGAAGTCTTGGGCGTCCTGGGAGAAGTCGATGGCTTCGGGGTCCCAGAACTTCTTGTTTCCCTTGCGGAACAATTTCATTGCGAATGAATTCATTCGCAGGCCGCCCTCGCTGAGGCTGCCAAATCCGCTTCGTTTGCCATGCTCGATAACGCGGTCGATTGCCATACCATTTCCTTTTCTAGTGGTGCGCGTTTGGTGGAGGAGAATGCGAACTCAGTAGCGGATCACGCCACGGATGTTCTTTCCGTCGCGCATATCTGCGTAGCCCTGGTTGATGTCCTCGAGGTCGTACTCGGTTGTTACCAGCTCGTCGAGCTTCAACTGTCCGAGGGTGTACAGCTCGAGCAAGCGGGGAATGTCGTGCTGACCGTTCGATGATCCGAACAGCGATCCTCGGATTTGCTTTTCGTAGAGGGTCAATTCGAGAAGGTTTGTCGTGATGGTGGTTTCCTCGGGGTGGCCGATGGCGGTAACGACGACTCGGCCCCGCTTGCCGACGAGGCTCAGGGCGGGTGTCATATAGGCGCCCTCGGCGACATCGGTGGTGATGACGCAGACATCCGCGAGCTGGCCGCGGGTGAGTTCGCTGACCACGTTCCACGCCTCGTCGACCGACGAAGCGGTGTGCGTGGCGCCGAACTCGCGTGACTTGGTGCGTTTGAACTCGACCGGGTCAACGGCCATGATCATGCGGGCGCCGGCGATCCGTGCTCCCTGGATCGCGTTCATGCCGATGCCTCCTGCGCCGATGACGACGACGGCGTCGCCGGCTCGCACCTCACCCGAACGAACTGCGCTGCCGTACCCGGTCGTTACTCCACAGCCCACCAGCGCAGCCTTGTCCAGGGGAATGCCGTCATCGATCTTCACCACCGATGCTGCTGGGACGACCGTGTATTCGGAAAAGGTTCCGAGCAAACACATTTGACCGACATCCTCGCCGCGCGCATGGAACCGGTACGTCCCGTCGAGTTGGGGTCCGAGCATCACCGCGGCACCGGAATCGCACAAGTTGCCGATCCCGCGTACGCAGTACGAGCACCGGCCGCATGCGGGCAGGAACATCATGACGACGTGATCACCCTCGGAAATGTCGGCGACGTTCGCCCCTACTGCCTCGACGACACCGGCGCCCTCATGCCCTCCCACGAGCGGGTAGGGGAAAGGCAAGTCGCCTGTGACCAGGTGTTCGTCGGAATGGCACAGTCCGCTGGCGGTCAGCTTGATCAGAACCTCGCCCTCGCCGGGTGGATCCAAGTCGATCTCCTCGACCTGCCACTTCTCGTTCTGACCCCACAGGACTGCTGCTTTTGTCTTCACGGGCTGTTGACTCCCTCACTCGCGGAACGGCGTGTAACCATCATCACAATGATTGGGGGGTGTTCGCGCGAGCCGCGCGTGCCGCTGATGGCCCCTGGGGGCCAGGTGCAGGACTATGTATGCCACGGCTCGACCACGGTGTACCGAGTTGTTCCCTTGGCGCGGTCACATAGGTAGCCGGGCGTTACCGGCGAGCCCGGTACCGGGGCGCCCTATAGGTCGTGGACTGATCGATCACCTGAGAATTCGTTGATCACCGTGCCGTGCCGGGTCGCGCGAGGGCTACGCGGCCACTTCGACAGACTGCGGAGGAGTGCACCGGGCGGGCATCGCCTCGGATTCGCGACACCCAGGCGCCGGGACTGGCCCTCCACTCACGTAATGGGCACTTCGAGGTACACCGCGAGGCCACCACCTGTCCGCGCACCGAAGTGCAAGCGCCCATTCAGCGAGATCACGATCTGATCGGCGATCCACAAGCCGAGTCCCGCGCTACCACGCTGATCACCGACGGACACGAACTTCTTGGTGACGATGGAAGCCAGCTCGGGAGGTAGCCCGGGGCCGCGATCGAGGATCTCGAGATGCAATTCGGACCGACTCACTCGAGCGACTATGTCGACCGGCTCACCCCGTCCGTGCCGACTGGCGTTCGTGAGCAGATTGGTGATCACGCGGCGAAGCAACTGCGGATCGAACCGGCACCGGACATCCGGTGGCGAGATCGTCATCCGAAGTTGAGGAGGGACCAGGCCGACGGCGTCTGCGGTGGCAAGCAGGAAGTCGTGCAGAAGAACCAGCTGCCGATGCCCGGTGCTGAACGTGGGTCGACGGCTCGCTGCAACATCCCCCAGAGCATCCATCATCGCCGACAGGTGACCTGCATGTGCCGCGATCAGGTCCCTGGCCCGTTGAGTATCGTGGGCCGGTAGATTGCGTTGACCTGCGTCGGCCAGGGCCTTCAAAGAAGCGATCGGCGTTCGTAATTCGTGCAAAATGACCTGTAGGCCAGTCTCCTGGGCCTCATACGACTTCAGCAATCGAGCACGCAGGTCCCGTTCCTCCTCGGCGGCCGCGTGTTCGGCGGCCGCTTCGGCCCGCGCCGCCGCCTGCGCTTGCGCCGCGCCTTCGGTGAGCAACGTGAAGGCCGCCGTCAATGCGGCGGTGAACAACAGATATAGCGGCCACCACAGCCCGGCCTGTAGTCGAACCTCGAGCGGCGTGTCCGCGGAGTTCACAGTGAGTGCGAGGAGGAAATACGACACACCCAGCGCAAGGGAGAGCAGGACGGTACCCGCAAAAGACAATCGCGTCGCCGCGGCGATGATAACCAGAAACAGCAACGCCACGGTGGGACTTTCCCTACCGCCGGTTGTCGCGATGAACCCGAGCGACAGCCCCGCGTCCAGGGTAGTCACGATTGCGGACGCCCTCATGCTCCCCAGTTCAGTCGACGGATAGTAGAACCCCGTGAGCGAATACACGGTCGAGATACCGAGGAGAAGTAGCGCCCACCCGAGATGCTCGCGTACATTGCCCGCTCCCACCGCCAGCAGCACCCCCACCGACAGCACGACACCACAACGGACGCTGATGATGATCCGCTGGATCGTTCGGATATCGGTATCGCTAAACGATTCCGTGCCCGAGTGCATACTGGATCCCGACGAGCGCCACCACGGAACGGCCGACATGGTTACCTCCCACTTACACTCAACCAGTCGTTTGATGTGTAATCACTGTGGCATGACACTAATTCGGGTGAGGCAATGCGTGACCAGAAACTGATATTGGCCCTGATCGATGATCATGATTTGTTCACGCAAGGGCTGGCAATGCTCCTCGAGGCGCAGGACGCCGACCGTTTCGAGGTAGGCGGCATCACCAACCGAGCAGATGAGGCCCTGGCCCTGGTCGGCTCGTGCGGTGCAGACATCGCAATCGTCGATCTCACGATGCCCCCGACCGGCGGAATGCTGGCGATTCGTCAAATCAAGTCCCGATACCCCGACACGAAAGTCGTCGTGCTGTCCGGGACGACGGACTACAAGCTCGCCGAGGAAGCCTTACGAGCCGGCGCCGACGGATTTCTACCAAAGTCGGCGGACCCACACGTACTGGTAGCTCCGCTCTTGACCGTGGCCGCCGGTCTACGAGTCATCGCACCTGATTTGTTGACCGTACTTCTCGATTCTGTCCGGCACCCTCCGCAAAGCCTGCTCGACAAACTGGCCGTGGAGGAGATTCGACTCTGGGTTCTGCTCTCCCGCGGCCTGGAGACCACGGAGATCGCCAAGCACATGCTCGTCTCCGAACGCACAACCAAACGAATGGTGGCAGCGCTGCTCAACAAACTGGGGGCGCCGAATCGGGTCGTCGCGGCCGGCTTGGCCGGTCACTACGGGCTCCTCGGCACGAGCACAGTCGACTGAGCGTCGTCGCCAGATCTATGAAGTTCCTGGCCCGGTTGTGCAACCAGAAGTGGACGTAAGGGCCGCGGTCAGCGCCCCGGGTGTGGCCAACACGATGAGATAGTGCCCGATGGCACACGATCGAAGCTCGCTGACGCCAACTGCGTGGGTGGTCGGCCCGCCTATGCCTGAGCAGCGCAACGGGCCGTGAGGGCATGTCAAGCACCGGCCACCCCCCCAAAAAAGGCCCAGTCCAGCCAACGTCAACACGGTCTGGGGCCGGCACACCTACGCCACCCAGGCTAGGGCGAAATCCCTGTCGGAATGGTCTCCAAGCTGCTCGGGCACACATCGTTGACCATCATTACTAACGGGCACCCTGAGCGGCGAGCACGACAAACGCTGGCCGGAGCCGACTGGTTCACCACCACGGCGGTGACGCTACGAGTCCCAGGTATTCCGTGCCGTCCACCCCACCACGATTCCTCTGCGGCGAGGCGCGTCGGTACGGCACCTGCGCCGCGACGCGGACGTCCTGTGCAGGCGCCCGGCCCACCATGATGGCCCTGCGGGTCAGTTCTTCCGCCCATGGCGGTTGGACGATGGGCATTCGTATTCTTTCCAGAAAATGCTAACGCAGGCATCGCCAGGGAGACCAGGATTAGGAGATGGCCGATGCAGAGCCCGCACGGACTGAACGCGACGTAGCGCTCTCAGTCGTCTCCGAGCTCGAAGCCGAAGGCTTCAACGACGCGCTGGAAGTTGGTCGCGGAGGCTTCGGCGTCGTCTACCGTTGTGTTCAGACCGCATTGGATCGAACAGTCGCGATCAAGGTCTTGAATGAAGGCTTCGAACGTGACGAGCGCGAACGCTTCGTCCGAGAACAACGGGTCATGGGAAGATTGTCCGGGCATCCGAATATCGTCCAGATACTGCAGGTGGGAGTTCTCGCGGCAGGGCGCCCGTATATCGTGATGCCATTCCACGCGCGCGATTCGCTGGAAGCGTGGGTTCGACGCCACGGCCCCTTGCCCTGGCCGGATGTCCTTCAGGTCGGGATCAAGCTCGCTGGCGCTCTACACACAGCACACGACCTCGAGATATTGCACCGCGACGTGAAGCCGGCCAACATCCTGATCACCGACTACGGGGAGCCTCAGTTAGCCGACTTCGGCATCGCGCGGGTCGGCGGCGCCTTCAAGACTTCGACGGGACACATCGCAGGCTCGCCCGCCTACACCGCCCCGGAATTGCTGCAGGGTCAGGCACCCGGACCGGTATCCGATATCTACGGACTCGGCTCGACGCTCTTCACGTTGATGACCGGACACGCAGCGTTCGAACGCCGGGCCGGCGAGGGCGTTGTTGCTCAGTTCGTACGAATCACCCGTGCGTCGATCCCCGACCTCCGTATGCGGAATTTTCCACCCGATGTGGTGGCCGCAATTGAGCATGCGATGGCCAAGTCTCCAACAGACCGCCCCCAATCGGCCGTCGCTCTCGGAGATGAACTCCGGGGAATCCGAGAGAAGCACGGATTGTACAGCGCGGATATGGCGCTTGCAGGGCCCACAGGAACCGATACTTTCGCGAACCGTTCCGCGGACCAACCGGTTGGTAGGGCACATGAGGCTGGGTGGATGCCTGCGGCGACATCCACACCGCCGAGCGCCTCGACCAAGTTCCGTCCGCCCACCTCCACTCGACCATTGGTGGTGCGGCGCAGGCTGATCGACACTCTGCAAAGTGGTGCGCACCGCAGATTGGTCCTGATACATGCGCCCGCCGGCTTCGGCAAAAGCACGCTGGCGTCGCAGTGGCGAGGCGTTCTGGTCGAGGACGGTGCCTCAGTCGCATGGCTGAGCGTCGACCCCGACGACAACAATGTGGTCTGGTTTCTCGCCCATCTGGTAGAAGCAGTCCGCCAGGTTCGCCCCGCCCTGGCGCGTGAGCTCGGACAGATCCTCGAAGACCATCCCCCGGACGCGGCCCGATACGTACTGAGTTCGCTGATCGACGAGATCCATTCCAGTGGCGAGCGTTTGGTGGTCGTCATCGATGATTGGCATCGGGTGAGCGCAGACGAAACGATCGAGGCCATGGACTTCCTCCTCGACCATGGGTGTCACCATCTGCAGCTGGTAGTGACGAGTCGCACTCAGGCCGGTCTACCCCTGAGCAGGATGCGGGTGAGCGACGAACTCGTGGAAATAGACCCGGACGCACTGCGGTTCGATGCCTCGGAAGCGAAGGCTTTCCTCCTCGACGTCAATGGCCTGCGGCTAAGCGAATCGGAGGTCACTGAACTGGCCATCGCGACGGACGGATGGGCGGCCGCGCTGCAGTTGGCATCGCTGTCGCTTCGCGGCCGGGACGATCCGGCAGAGTTCATCAGACATCTGTCTGGACGGCATCATGCCATCGGCGAGTATCTCGTGGCCAACGTGCTTCACACGCTCGAGCCCCACCTACTCGATTTCCTGATGGCCACGGCGATCGCCGAGAAGGTCTGCGGCGACCTAGCCGCAAAACTAACCGGCCTGCAATCTGGCCAGGCACTGCTCGAGGAAGCCGAAGGTCGGGATCTCTTCTTGACCAGCATCGACGATGACAAGGAATGGTTCCGCTACCACCATCTGTTCGCCGAGTTCCTCCAACGTCGACTCGAACGAGTCGATCCGGCAAGGGCCCGAGAACTGCATCTCACTGCGTCGACCTGGTTCGAGGACCACGGAATGCTCAGTGAGGCAGTCGATCACGTAATGGCGGCGAAGGATTTCGATCGTGCCGCTCATCTGGTCGAATCAGGTGGAATGGAGTTGATCGAGAACTCCAGGATGGCAACATTGCTTGGTCTTGTCGCGAAGCTTCCCCCCGCTGTGGCATACAATCGACCGCGTCTTCAGCTCACCGTCGCGTGGGGAAATGTGTTGTTACAGCGGCCGAAGGTCATGCAACTCGCGCTCGACCGTCTCTCTTCCTCCCTCGATTCGGAGTCGATGACCGAGTGGGAACAGCGTGCTATCGCCCGCGAAGCAAACTTGGTCCGAGCAGTCGCAAAGGTCCTCGCCGATCAGAGCGAGGGTGTTCAGGACCTGATCGACGACATTCTCCGAGATCCTGACGGTTTGCGTCCTTTCGTCGCGTCGGCCGCGAGCGATGTGGCGTCGTTTCTGGCGATTCACAACTTCGAGTTCGCGGCAGCTCGGCGATGGCAGGACTGGGCACGCAGGTATCACGAGCAGACCGTCGGGCCGTTCAGTGCGGTCTACGGCCACTGCATGGCTGGAGTAGCAGCATACGAGGTTCTCGACGTCGGGGAGGCCGAGAACATCTTTCATACCGCACTGGCGCTCGCACGACAGACCGGCATGCACAGTCACGCCGCACGCCTCGCTGGCGCACTTCTCGGTTCTGTGCTGTACGACAAGGGCGCCATCGACGGCGCGGAAGAGTTGCTCGATCGCAGCAACGAACTCGGCCCCGAAGGTGGTGTCGTCGACATCATGCTCGCCACCTACGGCGTTGGATCACGGATCAAGGTACTTCGCGGAGACCGTGATTCCGCGACGATCCGTCTGGAGGAAGGGGCGAGGATAGCGGAGAAGCTCCATCTTCCGCGTTTGGCCAAGCGCATTGTGAACGAGCGAATTCGCGCCGGATTGCCAATCGATCCCTCTTTGGAAGCGCGTCTGAAAGATGCCGGCCCTCGAGAGGAGATGGAGAACGGGATCGCGGAGGTCTCATCTCAATTCGACGAAGATTCGACGATAATGCTGCTCCTCGCCGACCGTTCTGACGCATCCATCGAAGCGGCCCTCGCCCGTGGGCGAGCGCTGGTCGAGAGCGTGAAGAAGCAAAAGCGGCCGCGAGCACTGATGGTGTCGACATTGCTGCTGGTGCACTGCCTTGCATCGGCGGGCCGGATGGACGAGGCCAAACGGACGCTGGCTCCAGTCGCGTCGCAGTGTGCCGTTCTCGGACTACCGCGTTTGCTGCTCGATGGCGGTGCGGAAATTCCACATGTTCTGTCCCAGCTTCTCGAAGACGTCCGCTCCGGTGATCGATGGTTACGGCGGTGGCCCGATGTGACCGCCTCGTTCCTCACCGATGCCATGGGCCGCGATGTCTGAGTTCAGCCGCTGACCGCTCGTATTCACGGGCAAGCGGTCCGGCGCCAAAGGCGTAAGGATGAACGGGGTCGTGGGCCACGTGAAGACAACCAGCACGCGCACGCAGCGAAGGTAGAACGTGCGGAGCGGAGGGAGGCCACGGAATTGGCCCGACACGGGGCCGCCGCACCACGGCAGCGGATGAGGGAGGGCATGGGCGATGGGTAGGTACCCGAGCTGGGGATGATCCACTACCCGGACTGGGAAGTGGTGCCCTCGGTCCAGGACGAGATGCGCCGCACGCTCGCTATTCACGATGACGACACCACCCGTCTTGGTGATATTCCGCAGGTATCTGCACCTGCTCGAAAGCGACGGAATGTGAATCAGCGACCGATACAAGCTCCCGGGCGAGATCTCCGGCGGAATGCGACAACGTGCCGGTCTCGCTCGCGCTCTGGTTCTCGACCCGCAGCTCATTTTGTGCGATGCGCCGGACTCCGGTCTCGACCCGGTCCGCCGGGCCTACCTCAGCCAGCTGTTGATCGATATCAATGCGCAGATCGACGCCACCATCTTGATCGTGACCCACAATATTTCCGTCGCGCGCACCGTGCTTGACAACATCGGAATGCTCTTTCGTAGGTATCTGGTGATGTTCGGCCCCCAGGGAGGTCCTCCTCACCAGCGACTAGTGTCGTACGCCATAAATTCGTGCTTTAACTTGATATACCGAGGCATGCCTCGAACCGGACGCCCGAAGGCTGAGTTGATGTTGACCGATAACGAACGCGAACAACTCGTTCGATGGTCGCGGCGAGCGAAAACCCCCCAATCGTTGGCACTGAGGTCGCGGATCGTGTTGGCCTGCGCGGAGCCGGGGATGACCAACAAGCAAGTCGCGGCAGACCTGGGGATATCCGCTAACACGGTCAACAAATGGCGCGGGCGCTTCGTCGACCGACGCCTCGACGGCTTGGTCGACGAACCTCGACCGGGTCGTCCGCCCTCGATCTTGCTGGACCGGGTCGAAGACGTGGTCACCGCGACACTGGAAACCACCCCGGCCAATGCGACGCACTGGTCGCGTACCGCGATGGCCAAGCGCACCGGCCTGTCACCGTCGACGATCGGCCGGATCTGGCGCAAGTTCGAACTCACACCGCATCTGACCGACGGTTTCACGCTGTCCACGGATCCGCAGTTCGTGGACAAGGTTGTCGATGTTGTTGGCCTTTACCATAATCCGCCCGAGCATGCCGTTATCCTCTGTGTGGACGAGGAGGGCCAGATGTAGGCATTCAAACCGTTCCCAGCCGGTGCTGCCGATGATGCCCGGCATGCCGGAACGGCGCAGTCATGACTACGCCCGCAGCGGCGTCACCAGCCTGGGGGTACCTCCCTGGACGTAGTCCTTGGGGGAGTCGCGGCATTCAACATCGCCGACGGTACGGTGATCTCCGAGCTTCATCGACGTCACCGGGCCGTGGAGTTCAAGAAGTTCCTCACCGCGATCGACAAGGCCGTCCCCGACGAGTTGGACGTGCATCTCGTCTGCGACAACCTGGCCACCCACAAGACGCCGGCAGTAGGCGACTGGTTGGCCAAGCACCCACGTTTTCACGTCCACTTCACCCCGACCGGGTCCTCCTGGATCAATCAGGTCGAGCGCTGGTTCGCATTCCTGACCGATCAGCTGCTCCGCCGTGGTGTACACAAAAGCGTTGCAGCACTGGAGAAAGACGTTCGCAACTGGATCAAGACCTGGAACGACGACCCGAAGCCGTTCGTCTGGCACAAGACCGCCGAGGAGATCCTCGATTCCCTCGCCAAATATATCTCACGAATTTCTGACGCGGGACACTAGCCCGTCGTGGAACAGTTCCTCAGTGGTCGCCGAATCGGCCCATCGGTATGAGCGAGGAGAAGGATGAATCGCAGATTGCCCGGGAGCAGGCGTTGGTCGAGGCTGGCCATCATCGTGGCGGCACGGAAGAGAGATGGAAGGCATTGTCGCGCAGATTCAGCCGACTCCAGGGCTGCCGTTTCGCGAGGCCGTGTTCCGTCGTCAGGAGCGGTCAGGGAGATCATGCATACGCTGCCCCCAACGCGCAGGCGGCCATCAGGGAAAGCATCGACGCCGAACAGGACACACAGGTCCTTCCCGCGGGTGGTGCGAATATTTGGACGCCGGCATAGTTCGACCGAACCCATCTCGTGTCAGATCCCGCATCACGCCTGGCGGGGCGGGCCGCTCGTGAAGCTCCAACTCCGGTCAGCTGAGATGAGTGATCTGAGGCGTCCAGGTCGACGCATGGAGCTCCGGTCATGTCCTCACAGAATGTCCTCACAGACGAAGGAAACGGAGAACGACATCAGAAATCTGCCGACAGGTCTCCACATTCTCTCGGTGTACGTTGCCATCGGCGGCGGGCAGGACTATGTGGCTGACCGTGAGCCGGATCAGCACGTCGACGGCGTGGTCGATGTCGGCGCGGTCATGGTTGGGTAAGTGTTCATCGAACCAGCTGATCAGCCGTTGCGTGGCAAGTTCGAGCATTGATGTGGACGTGGCGACCAAGCGCAGTACGCTCGATTCCCCCCGGAGGTCATCGAGCGGTGCGGTCAGCGCTGCGCGAAGCAACGGACTCTCGACTGCTTCGTCGAGGGTGTATTGCACCGCTTCGGTGATAGCCCTCGGGACGGAGTCGGTGTTGGTGTCGAGGATGGTCTGTATTCCCGTGAGGAACCGCTCCGTTTCACGTAGTACGAGGGCGTCCCCGAGCTCATTTTTGCTGGCGAACTCTTTGTACAACGTCGGACGCGAAACTCCGATCATGGCAGCGACGTCACTGAAGCGGACCTTGTTCCACCCTTTTTCGGTGATCAACGTCTGCGTCGCACGCAAGGCTTCCTCTCGCATGTGCCGCCGATAAGACATCCGCAGGGATTCCCCGATCACGACCATCACCTTAACGGATGGGTGACAAGTGTTCAGATCGCGACACTGGTCCGATAGTGCCGGTCAGCGAAAACGCGTTTACAAACTATGCGACTATGTATCTGCATATACAATTGATCAAAATATGTATGCAATGATTCTTCGAGTTGAGACGTACAAGCTCCTTCGAAAGGTGCCGTATGAGTCGCAGGTGTAGCAATCACGGTGAGGGCGGTGAACAACGACACTCGGCTGATGGTTTGCGCGTACCGCAGAGCGCCGACAAGGGGGTGTTGGGACAGTGGTGGGGGAGATTTCACCAGCACCATCCGACTGTCCGAGACGGCGACGAGCTTCCACCGCATCACAGTTGGTGCCTGGGGTGCGGACCCGATAATCCGCACGGGCACCACCTGCACGCGCGCCGTCGCGGAGAGGGGGTCGTCGCCGAGCACGTCTTCGACGACCGGCACATGGGCGCTCCGGGGATCGCGCACGGCGGCGCCGTCACCACGGTCCTCGACGACATGTTCGGGATGCTGCTCTACACCGTAGGCGAGATGGCGGTCACTAGGCGCCTCGACACCGAATTCCACGCCCCCGTCCTGCTCGGCACTCGGTACGTGATCACCGCGGACCTGCAGCGCCGTCGCGGGCGCAAACTCGACGTGACCGCGCGGATGGAAGTAGCGACCACCGGGGATCTTGCCGCATCGGCGCGCGCGTTGTTCATCGTCGTCGACCTGGCACATTTCACGACCTCGCTGACACGTGCCCAGTCCACCACGGATATCGACCAGGACCTCCCGTGACCGCCTCGAGCACTGGGGGCTGCTCGTCGATGCGTTGCTCACCGATCACGGCCCCGCCGGCCCCTACGCCGCGTTCGCTCGGTTGCGCGGCGCTCACCCGGCACTGTCGACGCGGACCGGAGCGCTGATTCTCTCCCGCTACGACGACTGTGACGCCGCGCGACGAGACCGTAATCTGGGCAAGGTCGACGAATCGCTCGGGTTTCGCCTCAGCGAAGGGCCCGAAGAATTGCAGCGCACCGCGATGCGTCGTTTTCGGCGCACGATGCTTTCGCAACCCACCCGACCACGCGCGGTTGCGCCGCATCGTGGTAGATGTGTTCACCCCTGTCATATCGACGAACTGCGCTCGTCGGTGATCGCCCAGATCGAGTTGCTGCTGGACAAGATGAGCGTGCGACCCCATGCCGACATCATTGCCGATCTGGCTTTACCCTTACCGGTCTCGGTGATCGGGACGATGCTCGGTGTCCCGGATGACGACCGTGCGGCGGCGGCGCAGCTGGTTCGCGACCTCGTCGCCCCGCTCGAACCCAGCGCTGACGCCGCCGCCGTCGCGCGCGCGGCCGTCGCCGAGGATCGATTGACCGACTATTTCACCGGGTTACTGTCGGCAAAACGCCGAGCGCCGGGCGACGATCTACTCAGCAGGTTGGCCACCGCGCGCGGGGACAACGCGTTCGACGACGACGACGAATGCGTGGTACCGCGCTGCTGCTGTTTGCCGCGGGCTTCGAGACCACGACCAATCTCATCGGTAACTGGGGTGGCGGCGCTGCGCGCACACCCCGAGCAAATGCACTTGCTCCGCGAACGACCCGAAATTGTCGGCACCGCAGTCGAGAAACTCCTGCGCTACGACGCCCTCGTGCAAACCAACGGATGCACAGTGCTGCGCCCGACCACCCTCGCCAGCCACGACCTGACCCCAGGGCGGGCCGTGCTCACACTCCTTGGTGCCGCCAACCGCGACCCCGACGTCTTCGACGACCCCGACACTCTCGATCTCACCCCGACCGGACGCCCCCCACTTGCCTTCGGAGCCGGAATCCTTCCGCAGCCTGCAAGCCTCAGGATGCCAAATACTGGCCGACCGCCTCGGCGATCCTGCCGTCCACGCAGCGGCGGAGGCGGCGCATCTCGCATCGCGCGGGCGGAGCGGAGTGGCGACCGCAGCGTCCGACAGAAGCATGCCCGCGATCCTCCGAGCGGCTGTCGCCGCCGACCGTGCCGCGTTCTTGCCGGAGATGGAGGCGAGCCTCGCCGGGCGCTGACCGTCGCGGCCCGCTCGCTGCGCGGTCCGCAGGCTTACCTCGTACCCGCCGCCGTCGACCTGATCACTGCTCCACCCCGCTCGACAGCACCAACTAGCACCTATCGCTCCCAGGACATCAACCGAAAGTTGATGTTCCCCACTCGTCCGCGATCTTGCCGGTGACGGGATTTTCTCACTGTGACGCCGTCGAGGTTCGGGCCACGGCTTCCCCAATGCGCGCCCGGTATAGACGAGCAGGTCGGCAAGTCTCGGGGGTTGAGTCATCGTTCACTTACGCAACCCCCGTCGCAGAACTTAGGCCACGGTCGTCTCGAATCCAGCCGACGCCGGTATACCCGCCCCAGCGTCGACCGAACTGCAGCTGTCAACCGCCTTCCTCGACCGCTGACCGACATGCCTACCGGTGGGCTCCACGACCTCCGCCGTATCCCGCTCATGCCCGATTTACACTCCGAAACAGAGTGTCACACTATGGACACTCTAGCTAGAATGGAGACGTCGTTCGAACCGCCTTTCGCACGATTCCTCAGACGGAGCTGCCATGACCACCGAGACCTCTGGCACTACCCCGACGAGCGCCACACGGCGCCTCGCACGGCCGTACGACGAGACCGACCTGTCGTCGAGCGCGTTCTGGTCGTCGACCGCCGGCGAACGGGAAGTTACGTTCGCGCATCTGCGCGCGACGAACCCGGTGAGCTGGCACCGGCCGGTGGAGAAACTCCTCATCGAAGACCCCAACGATCAAGGCTTTTGGGCTGTCATGTCCCACGCGGCGCTGGTGGAAGTCACCAAGCGGAACGAGGACTTCCTGTCCGGCGAGGGCATTGTGATGGAGTCGATGCCGCAGGAACTGCTCGACGCCGGACAGGGTTTCATCGCGATGGACCCGCCCCGGCACACCAAGGTACGCCGGCTGTTGACCTCGGCGTTCACCCCGAAGCAGATCACCCGCATCAACACCCAGATCCGCGGCAACGCGAAACGAGTCGTCGATGACCTCGCACCCCAGGGCGAGGCGGATTTCGTGACCGAGTGCGCGGCACTGCTGCCGATGCACAACATCTGCGACATGATGGGTGTGCCTGAGGATGTGCGCCGCAAGGTCGCGGACGAAGCTCGCTACGCGGGCGGATGGAGCGATCCGGAGCTGATGGGGGACCAACCGCCGATCCCCCGCCTGTTCGAGGCGATGGGATATCTGCGTGAGGTGGCTGCCGACCTCATCGGCAAACGCCGCAACCATCCCGAGTCCGACCTTCTGACCAACCTGGTCGAGGCTGAGGTCGACGGCGAAAAGCTCAGCGACGATGAGATCGTCTCCTTCTTCGGGCTGCTCACCATCGCCGGGAACGACACCACCCGGCAGAGCACCAGTCACGCGATGAAGGCCCTCACCGACTTCCCCGACCAGCGCGCCTGGCTGATGGACGATTTCGATGCCCGCATCAAGACTGCGGTCGAGGAAATGGTCCGCTGGGCCACCCCGATTATGACCTTCCGCAGGACCGCCGCCCACGACTGCGAACTGGCCGGTCAGCAGATCACCGAGGGTGACAAGGTCGTCATGTTCTACGCCTCCGCGAACTGGGACACCGAGGTCTTCACCGATCCGGAACGCTTCGACCTCTCCCGCGATCCCAACCCGCATGTGAGCTTCGGGGGTGGCGGCATCCACCACTGTCTAGGAAACCAGCTCGCCCGCCAGCAGCTCGCTGCGCTCTTCGACGAGTTGCTCCACCGCTTGCCTGACATCGAGGTGTGTGGCGCGCCGTCCTACACCGTGAGCACCTTCTTTCACGGGGTCAACCACCTCCCCGTCCGGTTCAGCCCGTCGCACTGACAAGGAGACGACATGAGAATCGTGCTCGATGAAAACAGGTGTTCCTCGACCGGGATGTGTGAGGCCACCGCCCCGGAGTTCTTCGAGGTCGGCGACGACGGTGCACTGCACATTCTCGACGCCAACCCCGCCGACTGCCACCGCGCGCTGATCGAGGAAGCGGTGGGCGTCTGTCCAACCGACGCGCTGAGCATCGAGGACTGACCCCGGTGAGCGAATCCGGCCTGGTTGTCGTCGGTGCCTCGTTGGCCGGGCTGCATGCGGTCCAGTCGGCCCGCAAGACCGGCTACCACGGTCCGATCACGCTGCTCGGCGCCGAGGAGCACCTGCCCTACAATCGGCCGCCACTGTCGAAGGGGTTCCTCGCCGAGGGCCCGGCACCGGCGCCTACCACGTTCCCCGGTGCCGCTTCGCTACCCGACCTGGGTGTCGAGGTGCGCCTCGGTTGCACTGCCACCGGTCTGGACACCGCGACACACCACATCATCGCCGGCGATGAGCGGATCAACTATTCCAGCCTGATCGCCGCGACCGGTTCCCGTCCCCGCACCCTGCCCGGCGAACAGCTGCCCGGAGTGCACACCCTGCGCACCGTCGAGGACGCGCAGGCAATTCGTACGGCCCTCGAGGCGCAGGCACGCACTGTGATCATCGGTGCCGGATTCATCGGTGCCGAGATCGCCGCCGCCGCCCGTCGACGTGGACTTCCCGTCACGATGGTCGAGGCTGCACCGCTGCCGCTGATCCGCGCTGTCGGCCCGCAGATGGCGGTGGCGTGCGCCGCGCTGCACACCCGCAACGGCACCGACCTTCGCTGCGATGTCACGGTCACCGCTCTGACGGGAACGGACCGGATCGAGCACGTGCATCTCTCCGACGGCACCGTGCTCGACGCGGATCTCGTCGTCGTGGGGATCGGTGCGGAACCCGTTGTGGAGTGGCTCACGGATTCGGGCCTCGACCTCGACGACGGTGTGGTGTGTGACGCGACGTTGAAGGCCGCTGACTCGGTGTACGCGGCGGGCGACATCACCCGATGGAACCACCCGCTGTTCGGGGAGTCGATGCGCCTCGAGCATTGGACAGCGGCGGCTGAACAAGGGACTCTCGCTGCCCGCAACGCCCTCGATCCTGACAACGCCACTCCCTATCAGACTGTCCCCTACTTCTGGTCGGACTGGTACACAGACAAAATCCAGATGGTCGGCATCTGCGCTGCCGACGACGTTGTGGTCGTCGGTAGCATCGATGACCACGATTGGCTGGCGCTGTACTGCCGCGGCGACCTGCTCGTCGGCGCGTTGGCAGTCAACAAGCCCGGCAAGATCATGAAGTATCGCGCCAAAATCGCGGCCGGAGCCACCTTCGCCGACGCCCTGACATTCGCCGGCGCCGGCGTCCGATGAGTCGGTTCGAAATCAACCTTGTCGCGTAACTCCGCAGTCCGGACAGCAACTGCGAGCACTTTCACCGAGCAGGTCTGAGCACTTTCGCCGAGCGTCATCAGGGCATCTGGCCTCGTGGGCGGGTACCGCGCCGGGGTCGAACGAGTCGGCCGGTCGGGTGAAATCCACGAAGACCCGGCCCGGAAACCGGTATCTCAAGGGCGCCCCGGCACCGCCGCCCTCGCCGTCTCCTGCTAAGGGAACCTATTTCTCGGCGAAGTTCCGGCGCATCGCCGCGCGCCGGACTCGGCTACCGCGTCACCGTCGCGCCAGCTGCCTAACCGAATCCGGCACCGCCACAATAGAACCCGGATCCGCAAGCTACGCCGGGTCTCCGACGTACGCCCGTGGTCAAGGGGATTTTCGGGTCAGAGGAGCAAGGCACACTCCCGCTTGCTCGAAGTTGTCGTGGGCTATCTGCGGCTGAGCTGGATTGGTAGTCCGTCGACGGGAACGGGCAAGGAAGTGTTGTCCCAGCGGACGGTGTAGTCGTCAGGAACAGTCCAGGTGTAGACGCGCAGCATCTCGTGCAGGATCGCTTTGACCTCGAGTGTGCCGAAGTGAAGTCCGATGCATTTGTGCACGCCGCCACCGAAGGGAATCCAGGCGAAGCGGTGCGACTGGTCTTCTTGACGGTCGGGGGCGAAGCGATTCGGGTCGAAGGTGTCGGGATTGGTCCAGTAGTCCTCGACGAAGTGATTTACCGCGGGTGCGACAGCGACGAGGGTGTCGGCAGGGATGTAGTGGCCGAGGACGTCGGTGTCGGCGACGGTCTTGCGCATCACGATCGGTACGGGTGCGACCAGTCGCAGCGTCTCCTTGATGATCAGGTCGAGGGTTTGGAGTCCTTCCAGGGCGTCGATGTCGGGTAGATCGTCGCCGAGGGCGTCTGATTCGTCGCGGGCCTGTTGCTGCCAGGCCGGGTTCTTGGCGAGGTAGTAGGCGCACGCGGCCGTGGTGATCGTTGATGTGTCGTGGGCGGCCATCATCAGGAAGATCATGTGGCTGATGACGTCGTCGTCGGTGAAGCGTTCGCCGTCGGCGGTGGTGGCGTGACAGAGTCCGGCGAACAGATCGTTGCCGTCGCCGGACCGCGTTTCTGGAAGGTGTCGTGCGAAGTAGTCCTCGAGCACTCGCCGTCCCTTGACGCCGGCGCGCCACCGTGTGGCGGGCAACGGTGCCCGCACGATTGAACTCGCGGCACGCACGGTGGCGACGAAGGCCTGGTTGATCGCTGCGGCGTCCTCTCCGCCGCCGCACCCGCCCATGAACACTTCGGTGGCGATGTCGAGCGTGAGGTTCTTCAAACGTGGATAGATGCGTAGCGTGCTGTCGGTCGGCCAGGTCGGCACGTTCTCCCGCACGCAGGGGCCTACCTGGTTGGCGTAGCCGGCGAGCCGGTCGCGGGTGAAGGCCTCCTGCATGATGCGCCGGTGCATGCGGTGCTCATCAAAGCTCATCAGCATCAGGCCGCGGTGGAAGAACTTGTCGATGAGATAAGTCCAGCCGTCTTGGGAGAAGGCCTTGTCCTTGTTGGTGAGCACGTGTTGGGTAGCGTCCGGCCCGGAGACGATGACCATTCGGGTGCCGAAGGCTCCCATCCAACAAACCGGTCCGAACTGGTTGTACCGGTCGCGGGTGAAATCCGAGCCGAAGCGGATGTAGTCCAGAGTGTGCCCGAGCAGCGGCAGTCCTCGGTCGCCTTCGACCGGCTTGAGTCCGCTGCCCGACGGTGGCTCAGCGAGGTGGCGGGTCGGCCATTTGTGGCTGAAGCTGCGCAGTGCGTTCTCGATCCGTCGTGGCGCGGGGAGCATCACGACGGATGACACGCGTTCGCGCGCCTTGTCCAGCGGAGCGTGAATCAGATTGACCATGGGGTACCGTCCTTGACGTCTGTCGCCTAGTTGTCTAGGGCTTTGCGGGCGCGGTCTCGGTGGTTGCCGCCGGTTCACCGCTCCGATCTCGGGTGGGCGTGCAATCTGTTCGGCCCGCGTTCATACCACCAGTGGGACGTTGCAGGCGCTGATGACGCCGACCACCGGAAAAGGCCGGTATCTGATCGACAGCAGCTTGGTCGCGGTGAGCAGTGTTTGCGTGCGGGGATTGCTCTTCGGCGAGGAATTTCGCGGAAGTCGCAGACCAGGGGACTTCGATCGAAGCCTCTTGCCGGGGTTCGCCTGTTCGGACTGTAGCAAGGTGTTCTTCGGTGGCCAGCAAACAGTCTCGGAAACGTAGTATCCAGGTGACCCGCGATCCAAGGCCGTCGCAGTCCCGTCTTGGCTGCCCATCCCGAAGCGCTGTCACCTCGTACGTGACAGACGCGCGCGGTCCGGGACGGTGCCGAAGACCGGGCCGTACACCGCCAGGGTGCCGCCGTGCTCATGTGTTTCCCATGTCGTGGCGCATCCAGCGTCTCAAGGGTGGCGTTTCGCCAGCTTCGTGTCGAAGGCGGCGTATCGGAGTTACGGGGCGCAGACGCTCGGCGGACAAGGCTGAGGTCATCGATTCTCCCTGCGATGTGGGGTCTAACACACGTCTGGCCAGTCTCGACAGAATAGTAATCTTTGTCAATAGTGCGACATTGTCTCAATGTTTGTCGGAGGAGGAACTGCTAGATGTCAGTCGGCGCCGTGCAAGAGGACCGGAACACGATCAGGAGCAGGGCAACGCGCCCAAGCGGCAGCAGTAGGCTCGAGTCGGACCGATCTCCTCGACACGCCTCAAAGTAGGAATTATCTTGGGCAAGTGGAATATTCGCAGCAGATCCGAGAAGATTGTCGTGCTGGGCGAGCTGTTCGTGGCCGTCGGCGAGCGCGAATGCGGCGGCGAAATCCTCGGGGTCGCATCGGTAGACCGAACTCGAGGGGGTGTACGAGTCCGCAGGGCAGGGTCGACGAACCGGGGCGCCCGGATTCGGGCGGGGCGTCGGGCGATTCCCCTTCTCGGTGGTACCGACGGCTTCAGTGACGGGGCTGGATCTGGCGAGAAGCGCCGCCGCAAGCTCATAGGCGGCTGCTCCGGCTGGATGGTGAAGGCTCCGCGGACGAGGTCGGTGTCGACGGAAGCGTGAGTGCTTTCGTTGCCGGGCTTGGACGCGGTGTAGGCACCTACGCGGTGTGGGCACCTATCAGTCGCATGTGTCCTGCCGTGGCAAGTGGGGAATGTTGAGCAGATAACCCCTGCGAAGCAGATGGGGCAGGACGGCACGGTCGGGGGCCAGGCGCCCAAGTTGACTACGAGGGTGCGTTCGATGTGTTCGACAGGTGCGGCGAACAGGGGCCGACGAAGGCGACGCCGACGAAGGCGACGCCGATGGTAACGTCGATTCCGCCGAACCGTTCGGCCGTCACGTCGGCGGCGGCCGTTATTGCTGCGTCATCGGTGACGCCAGCTTCGAAGACTACTGTGCGATCGCCGAGTTTGATTGCGAGGGTGCGCATTCTGTCCGCTTCCGGGCCGACGAGCGCGCCGTTCGCCCAAGTGGCATGCAGACGTCGGGGCGAGGGCTTCGCCGATTCCTCTGTCGGCTCCGGTGACGAAGAAGCTTGCTTGTGTGAGTGGTCGATGAGCGAGCCATGTGCGTTCAGTCCTTCGGGTCGGTTGGTTTGAGTTGGCCGGTCAGTGCGGGGCCAGGTATCGGCGGCAGAAGTCGCGTGCGGTGTCGGGGTCGTCGAGATCGACGATGGTCGTGGGAGTCAGCACGAACGACAGAATCAAGCGCACGGTCAGTTCGGCGACAATGAGTAGTTCGGCGCCGGTGCGGTCGTCGTCCAGGCTCTGCGCGAACTGTGCGGCGAGAAAGTCCGAGCATGTTCGAACGAATTCCCTGCCCTGCACGGTCAGATGGGGCAGAAGAGCTTCGGGTTCGCTTTCGAGCAGCCGATTGAGCAGCGTGTGACTGCGTAGGGCGGCGAGCGTGAAGACGAAGCCCTCGGTCAGCTTGTCTTCCGCACGGGGATATCGGTCGGCCTCACGCTGCAGGTCGGTGAGGAACTTTCCGAGCTCGCGCATTATGACCGCTTCGATCAGGTGCTGTTCCCTTGCGTCCTTCCATGCTGGTGGGCGGAGTGCTCGGAAATCTGCGGTACAGCGTGACGCGCGCGAGCCGTGAACGCCGTGTGATGTCTTCCACTGTCGACCGGTTGATCCCGAAGCAAGAAGGTCGCCGTGATCGGCACCGGCGCGAGTGCCGTGCAGATCATTCCCCGAATTAGTCAATACGGCCGCGCACGTGAAGGTTTTTCAGCGGACTCCGGGCTGGGTGGTGCCCCGGCTGCAACACCCCGGAGTGGAACAAGGCCCTCTACCGGACGGTGCCGCCCGCCCAGACTGCAGCCCGTAGTGCGGTGTTCGGGATGCACGAGTTCATGGCGCTCGGGCTGGTGTGGCACACCGCGATGACCCGACTTCTCCAGCAGATTTCCCGGCTGCAGCTGCGACGCCAGATCAAAGATCCCTGGATGCGCCGCCAACTCACCCCTCGCTTCACGGCGGGATGCAAACGACTGCTCGTCACCAACGACTACTACCCAGCGTTGAGTCGGGAGAACTGCACCCTCATTACCTGGCCCATCGCGACCCTGTGTCCGGAGGGCATCCGCACCGCCGACGGGCTCGAACATCACGTGGACGCGATCGTGTTTGCCACGGGCTTCGATGTGGCGAAGTCCGGCACACCCTTTTCGATTGTCGGGATCGACGGTCGATCCCTCGACGAGGAGTGGTCGTCCGGTGCCTACGCGTACAAGAGCATCAATGTCGCCGGCTATCCGAACCTCTTCTTCACTTTCGGCCCGAATTCCGGGGCCCGGGCACAACTCGGCGCTGGTGTACATGGAGGCACAGATCGACTACGCCGTGCAGGCGATCCGGGCCATGGGACGCTGGAATCTCAAGTACCTCGATGTACGTGAGAACGCGCAACGCAGCTTCGATGCCCTGCAGAAACGGTTGGCGAAAACGACCGGGAACTCAGGGTGCCGAAGCTGGTATCTGACCGAGGACGGCTTCAACGCCACCATGTACCCCGGGTTCGCCACCCATACGTCAAACAAATGGCGGACGTGCGGTTTCAGGACTACCAGGCCGTCGCCGGGAGGCCGTGAGGCCGTGAGGCCAAGGGACGAGGAATGCGCGCCCGAACTTTCCTAAGCCTAGGTGTACCCAGCTCGGACATGTGTGCCATCTGCCCGTCGATCATCGACGAACGCAGTTCGATGATTGCGCATGGTAGTTGGTGGGTAGATCGAGACCGGCGGAGAATCGTTGACCTCTGAAACATGTCGGGCAACAACAAATCAGTGTGTGATCGAGGTTTGCGTCTGTGCGGTGGCGCGGGCGGCGAGGAAGTCGTCGACGAGTTGCTGACGTTCAGCCGGGCCGGTGGGCGGGAGTGCTGCGAGTCGGGTGAAGATGATGGGTCCGACGAGTTGGGTCAGGGCCAGGGTGGTGTCGAAGTGGCCGAGCTCTTGCTGGGCTTCGGGGCTGCCCAGGATCTCGTCGAACGGTTCGCGGTATTGGTTGACCACCCGCGTGCGGAGGGAACTGACCGGGTTCCTGTCATCTTCGGGATGCGATGTCGTCCCGACGGTGTCGGGTTGGGTGGACCCGAGGGCGAGCCAGCCGAGCATTGTCAGTTGGGCGGGGGCTTCCTCGATGAGCTTGGCCTGACGGTCCAGCAGCTCGATCAACTGTTCACGGATCGTTCCGGACGCCGGCGGTGCGGTGACCGGGGGCAGCAGTCGCTCGAACGCCGCGGCCAGGAGCTGGGTGCTGTCGGTGAAGTGCCGGTAGAGGGTGGTCCGCGCGACCTTGGACACCTTGGTGACCGCGTCGATCGTGACGGCCTCGATGCCGCCGGTCGAGAGCAGGGACGTCGCCGCGTCGAGCAGTCGTGCGCGTGAACGGGCCCGCCGGGGATCCACGAGCCGGTCCTCGTCGTCGACCAGGTTTTCGATGATCATCTTCTCGCCCACCTCGTCATTGTGCCCTCGGATCAGTCGCGGGCACTATCCCCTCACCCCACATTGTGCTACGCATAGTAGCGAACCGATACCAACCGTATCGTTATGTGGAGGTGGGTGTATGGCTGCCGGTGATCGGGTGCTGCTGTCGCGGGCGCAGAAGTGGACGTTGGTGGTCTCGTGCCTGTCGGTGGCCCTGGTGGTCGCGTCGATGGCGGCCCTGTACACCGCGCTGCCGGACATTGCGGTGGCCACCGGGGCGACGCAAACCCAGCTCACCTGGGTGGTCGATGGGTACACGTTGGCGTTGGCGTGTCTGGTGTTGCCGGCCGGGGCGCTGGGTGACCGTTACGGCCGGCGGGCGGTGCTGATCGTGGGGTTGGCGCTGTTTTCGCTGGCCTCGGCGGTGCCACTGCTGGTATCGACCCCGTGGTGGTTGATCGCGGCGCGGGCCGCGGCCGGGGTGGGGGCGGCGTTCGTGATGCCGTCCACGCTGTCGATCCTGACCGCGGGCTTCCCCGAGCAGCAGCGGGGGCGGGCGGTCGGGATCTGGGCGGGGGTCGCCGGGTCCGGGGGTCTGCTGGGGATTCTGGGGTCGGGGCTGCTGCTCGACTTCTGGTCGTGGCAGTCGATCTTCGTCGGCCTGACCGGGGTGGGGGTGTTTCTGCTGTTGTGTGCCTTCACCATTCCCGAATCCCGCCAGGAGAATCCGCCGCTGATGGATGTGATCGGATCGGTCGCGGTGGTGTTCGCGATCGGACTGGTGGTGCTGGCCATCATCGAGGTGCCGGCACTTGGCTGGTCGGATCCCGCGGTGGTCGCCGGATTCGGGCTGGGTGTGGTGGCCACGGCGGTGTTCGTGGTGTGGGAGTTGCGGGCGGATCATCCGCTGCTCGATGTGCGGTTCTTCGCCCGTCGGGGCTTCGGGAGCGGATCGTTCTCCATCACGATCCAGTTCCTGGTGACGTTCGGCGTCTTCCTGGTCCTCGTCCAATACCTGCAGTTGATCTTCGGATACAGCCCGCTGGGTTCGGCGCTGGCGTTGGCGCCGATGATGGTGCCGTTGGTGCTCCTGTCGGCGATCGCACCGTGGATGGCGGCCCGGCTGGGGTTGCGGTTGATGACGGTGACCGGTCTGCTCGCCATCGCTGGGGGGTTCTACGTCATCAGCCGGCTGGATCTGCACTCCACCTACGTCGACGTGCTGTGGCCGACGCTGCTGATGAGCGCGGGTCTGGGCCTGACCGCGGCACCGGCGACGGCGGCCATCGTTGCGGACACCCCGGTCGAAAAACACGGGGTCGCCGCGGCGGTCAACGACGCCACCCGCGAGATCGGTGCGGCGATCGGCATCGCGGTCGCCGGCAGTGTCCTGGCCGCCGGGTACAGCCACAACATCGCCCCGGCGATCGAGCGGCTCCCTCCGGAGGCGCGGGGCCCGGTCACCGACTCACTCGCCGGTGCCCTCGAGGTCGCCGACCGGGCCGGACCGGTCGGCGACCAACTCGCCGACTTCGCCAAGTCCGCGTTTCTGCACGGCACCGAGCAGTCCGCGATCGTCCTCGCAGTCATCGCGTCGGCGGGTGCCGCGATCCTGCTGTTCTGGGCGCCCGGCCGCGCTCCCCGCACCCCGGACACGGGCGCATCGGGGAACCCGGCCGCATCGGGGAACCCGGCCGAACCGGCCCAGCGCAGTCGATCCCGCGCCGCCCGCCGTTAGCCAGCACCGCCGAGAAGGGACGCCCGTGACCCAGCTACCGCTACCGCCGCACTCGCCGACCTGCATGGGGTGCGGGCCGGACAATCCCGCCGGCCTGCAACTGGAGGTGTTCCGCTCCGGCGACGAGGTCTACACCGATGTGACGTTCGACGAACGCCACATCGGTGCGCCCGGCCTCGCGCACGGTGGGGCGGTGGCCGCCGCCTGCGACGACCTGTTCGGCTTCACCCTCTGGATCGCCCTCACCCCGGCGGTGACCCGCAGCCTCACCGTCGACTACCTCGCCCCGTCCCGCTGCACCGGCCTTTTCGCATCACCGCCCCGGCGCGGTCCAGCACGCGCTGGACCGCTGACACGACTGAAAGAAGATGCATGGCAATGTGTCACACCAGTGCCCGTCCGCACCGCGGGCAGCAGCACGGAGCGGGCCGACGAGTGTGCTGCCCTCCCGCCCTGATCCCGCAGAAGCCGCCGATGCCGGCCGGCCAGTTCCGGTGCTGTTGCACGTAACCAACTCGACGGAACTCGCCCACCAGCTCTCGCCGCAAGTATTCGTCGACAAGCTCAACCGTCTCCTCGCGGCAGTGATCGCGGCAACCGAGAGCCACCACGGGCTGGTCAACAAATTCGAGGGAGACGCCGCACGGCAGATCCGCGACCGCGTCCTCGCCGACGTGGGGAACTCGACATCGGGATCGGACTCGCTACCGGCGCCGTCGTCGCCGGAAACCTCGGCACCGACCAGCGCCTGGAATACACCGTCATCGGCGACGCGGTCAACGAGGCATCACGCCTCACAGACCCTCGCCAAACACACGCCGGGATGGATCCTCGCCGCCGACACCGTCATCAGAGCTGCCAGCGAACACGAACGCGAATAATGGACACCACACGGCGAACTCTCCCTCAAAGGACGAACCCTGCCGACACAAACCTGGGAAAGCAGCACCCCCTGTGAGCACTAACCGTGATTCGGTTAAACCGGGAACGCCGACACGCTAACGGCACCTCTGACCTACGGGGCCCGTGGAGATTCCGCGTCAGGCAGCCGTCTCGACGGTGGACACAGATCGATAGGCGGCCCCGTCTCGCAACATCGCCCACAGAACGTTCGATCTCCGCCTGGCCAGAGCAAGTACTGCTTGGGTGTGCCGTTTCCCTTCCGCGCGTTTGCGGTCGTAATAGGTCTTGGACTCGGGCACTGGATCTCACGCTGAGCTGGGCGGACAGGTAGAACACCCGCAACAGTCGGCGATCGTAGCGCCGTGGTCGTCGGTGGTTGCCGCTGATGCGGCCCGAATCCCGCGGCACCAGGGGTGGCGGAGCGCAACGTTGTGGCATGGGATGACCTCGCCACCGATCCCACCCGGGTGGAGATGGTTGTCGACGACCGGGACACCGTGGTGTACCCACGAGCCATCCCTCCGTGTATGTAGCGGCGTTGAGTACCCAAACGGATCGAGATAGTCACCGCGCTGGCCAAGTGACCGCCACCGGCAAGATCCGCAAATTCGATCTGCGTCAACAACATCGCGATGGTTGAGCGCACAAGGCGGTGTCGGTGAGATCGCGAGTTTGTCGTTATCCGCGTCGCGGGGTGAGCTGCATTTCATGTCCTTGATTGTCCCCCCCGGGAGGCGATTGGGCGTTTCGGGCGCAGAGAGGACCACTGCCGGGAGCGTCACTGCGCGCAACGAGTGTGTTTGGTGTGACCCTTGTCGCCGACGGCGAGGTCTACGAGTGCGCGTGCGTTGAGCACGCTGAGGTGGTGACGGTGGGCCATGCGCAGCAACTCGTCGAATGCGGCGGTGTCGCTGCAGCCGCGTAACGCGATCACAATGCCTTTCGCGGTCGACAATAGTTGCCGGCCATCCATCCGACGCTTGTCCGTGGCATCTGCGGGCTCCAGCGCCGGGGTGTCACCGGTATCGGGTACTTCGGTCATCTCCCACGCCTCTGTTGATGCTGTGGTTTGCTGCGGCCACGCCGGTAGAGGGACACGAGTGCGCGGTGTGGGGAGTCGCTGCGTGGCTTCCGCGGCGCCCTGAGTGCTCCGCTTGTGAGGAGCGAGGGAGCGACCCGCAGGGCCCGCGCCCGCGTCTTCGGTATGCCGAGGCGGGCAAGCTCCGTGTACCAGCGCCGGACACCTGCACCGGGACGCCGGTGCCGCGGCCGGGGGTGCCGACACCGGGGCGTCGACGACCGGTTTCGGTGTGCCCCGGTCTCAGGTCCGGCGCCGAGGTGCCGACACCGAACTCTGGGAGCATCGGCGAGTGATCTGGGTGGCCCTTGGTCGGGGCCGGTAGTCGTCGCTGGTGGTGGGTCGGGGCGGGTAGCCGCTGGCGCTCGAGCCAGCGCGTTTCATAGGCCAGGACCACCCCCCAGGTGAGATACGGGCCGAAGAGGGCGACCGGAAGGCCGATCAAGGACAGGACCACAAGGTGTTCCATCGCGCGCTCCGTAGCGGTGGCTGAGTTCTAGCTGAGCCGATCCCTCACGTTGGCACCACTTACGGTAACGAAATCGTCTTGAGACTGAGTTGCGTGCATGTGAACTGTCGAACACTCCGATGTATCCACTCGATGTCGAAACTGCAGTTCAAGGCATAATACCGACCGGCCGCGCGGTCTGGCACCACGCGGCCAAGAACGAGCAGAGGGGTGTGGAACCGCCGAGGGGCGAAACCACGGTCACCCGCGGCCACCAGCAGAACCGTTTAACCCTCGTTTAACCCCAATACCGTTCAGTTACCGTCTGAGTACGGTGCATATTGTTCTGCATCCAGGCGTTCCGAGAGAAGCGGCTGAGCTGTCACGTCATCGACGGTCGCCGATTGAACGTGCGTGTTGTCGCGGAGGAGAGTGGAAGAGGTTCTGGGCAAGAATGTGTCGGTTGGCGCTGTCGCCGCGACGGGTCACCGGACGGCACATCCTGACCGAAGGGTCCCTTTCCTTGCCGGAAATGGGGCGATGCGCGCGAATGCCATTGATGTCCAGAGATTTCCACGACTGCGCTGTCGACCATGGTCGACGGCGCACCCCCGCCTGTCGTGAGTCCGGGCCACCTACAACAGCACTGACCAGTCAGAATGGACGAGGGTTGGCGATGGCGATGATTCATATTGAAGCAGAGCCGGTTTCGGGGGCGTGGGTGCGGTCCGGGCTCAGGCCACCCGCCGCCGACCGAGCACGTTCCGTCCGAGATGCGAAACCCCGGGCTCGAATCGACCGAGATCAGCCCGGGCGGGTACCTTCCGGCAGACCCCCGACGGTTGGCGGGCACCCTCACCTCCTACGACCTGAAGGCGGTCGGCGGGTTCACCCGCGTGCTGCTGCACGACGCGCTGACCACGACCCGTACCCGACATCACCGACACCCGCGCGGCCTACGCCGCCGCCCAGGGCGCGTACCCCCGCTCGGCGACGCTGACGTCGAGCACCAGGGGACCAGGGTTTTCGGCCGGGTGGTTCATGCTAGAATGGGGCACCATCGTGACGGGTGAATCAGAAGCCGAGGATCCAGTCTCGGATGTGATGGCAAGCGCGGCGTACCTGCGGAGCATCGCACAGTGACCGCCCTGAGGACCAGCGTTCTCGGAACGTCCCGCTCGCGGAGCTGTTGATCGCCGAAACGGCGATCTCAGACCTCGGGTCCGATCCGGACCCGCACATCTACTCCACATTGTCTACGCCTCACCCACCGCTCAGCGACAATCCGATGGGCAAGCATCAACTCTCGTGCCGTCCGAAGGCAGGGTATACACGCCGACAGCATCGTGGATCATCCCCGGAAGGTGGATACCGGGCGTTCCCCCCGAGGTGTGGACACCAGTTCCTATGCGGCGGTGGCCAGCGTAGCCGATCGCCGCTCGAACTCGACCGGACAGATCTGGCCGAGAGTGGAGTGCCTCCTTCTGGTGTTGTAGCGCGTGATCCAGCGGAAGACAGCAGCACGTGCCTCGCCCGCGCTGTTCCAGCGCTTCCGACTCTGTAACGTCTCCCGCTTCAGCGTCGCGTTCAGCGACTCGGCCGCCGCGTTGTCCGCCGACGTCCCGACCGCACCCCGCGATGTCGTCACGCCCAGCTCGCGACACAGGTCGGCGAACTCGGCCGACGCATACTGAGCCCCGTTGTCGGAGTGGAAAATTGACCCATCGAGACCGGCGGCGCCGCGACAGGCCGCCGCCGCCCGCAGTGCATCGGTGACCAACTCGGTACGCATGTGGTCGGCGATCGACCACCCCGCCAACCGTCGCGAACCCAGGTCCAACACCGTCGCCAGATACAAAAACTCACCATCACCGACCGGCAAATAGGTGATGTCGCCGACGTATCGGGTGTTCGGTGCGCTCGCGGTGAAATCCCGCCGGATCAGATCCGGCACCGGGGCCGCGTCCGGGGCGGGAATCGTGGTGCGGACCGGTTTGCGCAGATGCACACCGACGATCCCGTGCTCGCGCATCACACGCTCGACCCGCTTGTGATTGACCTCGATCCCGGCCTCGCGCAGCTCCGCGGTCACCCGCGGGGCACCGTAGGTGCCGTCGGAGTCGGAGTGGATGGCACGGATCCGCTCGGCCAGCTCCTGATCGGCGCGGACGCGTTCCGCCCGGGCCGGCGCCGAGGACCGCCACCGGTAGAAACCCGAGCGGGATACCTCCAGGATTTGGCACAGCCACTTCACCGGAACGGTGTCGCAGTGGTCATCAACGAATCGGAAGCGGCTCACCAATTCGTCTCGCCCGCGAAATACTTCGCCGCCCTCCGCAAGATCTCCCGCTCGGTTTCGAGCTTCCGGATCTGGGCCTTGAGCTGCCTATTCTCTTCCTCTAACACGGACTCGGACGATACCGCGCCTGCCCGCGATGTCGGCCGCGCCACCCCACTGGCCCGGAGCTCGTCCGTGGAGGTACCGGTGCGTTTGCGCTCCGCCCGCACCCAATTCCGTAGGGTCTCGCGGCTGACTCCCAGGTCGTTGCCGATGCCATCGAAGGTGTGGCTCGGATCGGACAGGTACAGCGCGACGGCATCGGCCTTGAACTCCGCCGAGTACGCCTTCATCGCCATCAGTGACATCTCTTCCTCTGGGACCTTCACGACCCAGTGTTCACGATGTCCACACTTGAGGGGGAACCCCCACCAACCTCCGAGCGAGCAGAGCACGACATTGACCGGTCGCTTCGGACTGCAGCAACGACAAAGAAGCGTCGTGCATGAAATGGCCGACAAACAATTTCGAATGGGCGGTACACGGAAGAGCGGAGTCAACGCTCCGTGACAACACCACCTACCAGCCCACACCGACTGCGATCGCCCGGCATAATCAGATTTTGGATCACGATCACGTTCGAGGGCCGGATCAACGCGAAGAACTAAACCGCTGTGTCAGAGGCGGATCCACCGCAAGTCGGAAAGTCCCGGTACTTTTGCTGCGCACGACGCCTGATTCAAGCCTGCGCCTATTGCGGGGTGACTCCGCCGTCCGCCCGACTTTGTCGTAGATGTGACCGCACACGTGGATGATGATGGGGATCAATGCTGGAGAAAGCATGAAGATCACCAGCGGGACGAACCAGTAGATGAACTCGATCATTGCGGTACCTCTTTGTTGGTCGGAAGTATTCGATGCGCCTCGGCGATCCAGTCGACCTCAAGGGGCCTCCCGTGCCGTGTGTGGGAAGGGTGTGGTCCGGGCGATCACGTCCGAAGGAGGGCGGCCGAACTCTGCGCGGTACGCGGCGTAGAAGCCGTCCATGAAGAACCGGTGTGCCGGGCCGTCGGGGAAGGGGGAGAGCCCGGATCGAGATTGCGCTGCGGGTGCTCGCGGTCCAGCTGGCGACGACCGTCTGATCTCCCTGGTTGGAGGGTAGTGACAAGCTGGTTCCGAGATGGCTGAGCCCGATCCGATCTTGGGGATGACCCCGGCACCCTCGTGGCCCCCGACTACAGGGAAGTGCATCGGGATGTCGCCTGTGACCAAGTGCTCGTCCGAGTGGCACAGTCCGCTGGCGGTGAGCCTGACCATCGCCTCGCCGGGCTTGGGGTCGTCTAGGTCGAGTTCTTCGACCTGCCAACTTCTCTCCGAGCCCCCACAAACTGCAGCCTTTGTCTTCATCCCACTCTCTCCATTCCACGAGCCGATCACGGACTCTCCTCACTATGCGCGTGTGGTCTACGTCACCGCGCGGTCCGCACGTGCCAGGCTTGGCCCGTACGCGCCAACCGGGAGCCCCGGGGGGTGGGAGTCGTGGTACTCCGCAGGTGAGTTTTTCGCCGAACAATCTCTCCTGTGACCACCCGGTGCGCGGTCGACCGGCAGTCGGTTCCGGTAGGCGCTGTCGGACGGGCCACCACTGCAAGGGATGAAGCCGCGACCCTCACCTCGGATCATCGCTGTCTCGAGAGGCCGTTCGTGGTTGAGCATGCGGCTGGTTCCGTGTGGCTGCGAGCTTCCTTCCTGGCGTTGGCATCGAGCGAGAAGCGCCCTGGACGCCGGGGTGCGGACTTGCGGTGGCCATCTGGCGCGATCAGCCGGGGGTATACAAAAGAGCATCGGTGTATAGACAAATTACAGATCGTCTGTAGTGTCAATACCTGAGTGATCCAGGGCATAGTCCCGAACTGGTCCCGAAGGTGAGGAGTAGAGGTGACGACGAACGTGAATACCGAGTCGCACATTCCTGTCGAGGAATGGCGTGACAAGAAGCGACACTTGTGGCTGCTGGGGTTGATTCCACCGACGGCCGTCTTCCTGGGCGCGGCGTTGGTCTGGGGATTTAATGAGCTCGGCTGGAACGCGGTGTCACCGATCTGGTGGTGGATCGGTGTGATGCTCCTGTTCGGGCTGCTTCCTGTTCTCGACATCTTCTTCGGGCCCGACGGCCAGAATCCGCCGGAGGAGGTGATGGAGCGACTCGAGAACGACAAGTACTACCGCTACTGCACGTATGTGTATATCCCGTTCCAGCTGGCGAGTCTCGTCTTCGCGTGTTACCTGTGGTCGGCGGACAATCTCGCCTGGCTGGGGATTGACGGGGGATTGAGCTGGATCTCGAAGATCGGACTCGCGTTGAGCATTGGGGTGATGGGCGGAGTCGGTATCAACACTGCACATGAGATGGGTCACAAGAAGGACGAACTCGAGCGCTGGCTGTCGAAAGTGACTCTGGCGCAAACGTTCTACGGGCACTTCTATATCGAACACAACCGAGGGCACCACGTGCGTGTGTCTACGCCGGAAGATCCTGCCAGTGCACGGTTCGGCGAGACGTTCTGGGCGTTTCTTCCACGCAGTGTGTGGGGCAGTCTCAAGTCCTCCTGGGAACTCGAAAAGACCCGCATGCAGCGACTCGGCAAGAGCACGTGGAGCATCCACAATGATGTACTCAATGCCTGGGCAATGTCGGTCGTGGTGTTCGGCGCACTGACCATCGGTTTCGGTGTCGAAATCGTTCCATTTCTGGTTATCCAAGCCATCTATGGCTTTTCTCTACTCGAAACCGTGAACTACCTCGAACACTATGGGCTGTTGCGGCAAAAGACCGCGAGTGGTCGGTACGAGCGATGCGCACCAGTGCACAGTTGGAACTCGGACCACATCTGCACCAACATCTTTCTGTACCACTTGCAGCGGCACAGTGACCACCATGCCAATCCGACCCGCCGCTATCAGACGCTTCGCAGTATGGACGGTGCGCCGAACCTCCCGAGTGGCTACGCGAGCATGATCGTCCTCGCCTATGTTCCGCCGATCTGGCGCACGGTAATGGACAAGCGGGTTCTCACCCACTACGACGGCGATATCACACGGGTGAACGTTCAGCCGAGCAAGCGTGAGAAGGTCCTATCCAAGTACGGAGCGAAGTAATGGCACGTTATCGATGCCCCGTCTGCGACTACGTGTATGACGAACGTACTGGCGCACCACGAGAGGGATTCCCGGCGGCAACCCGATGGAGTGCTATCCCCGAAAGCTGGTGCTGCCCGGACTGCGGAGTGCGGGAGAAAGTCGATTTTGCACCCGTGGACACCGACACGACGACAAGGAGTTGACATGAACTCTGATTTCAAGCTGTACCGATGCATTCAATGCGGATTCGAATACGACGAAGCCGAAGGCTGGCCCGAGGACGGCATCGCGCAGGGTACTCGATGGGACGATATCCCTGAAGACTGGAGTTGCCCGGACTGCGGTGCCGCGAAAGCGGACTTCGAAATGATTGAAGTGGCCCGCTCGTGACGACGATGGTGATCGTCGGTACCGGCATCGCCGGCGCAACTGCAGCGGAGACTCTACGGGCAGAGGGCTTCTCGGGAAGAATAGTGATGGTCGGAGACGAACCGAGCCTCCCTTATCGGCGGCCGGCGCTCTCCAAGGACTTGCTTGCAGGCACAATGACAGCCGAGCGGGCGCTCCTCAAATCCGACACCGCGTGGACCGAGAAGGACATCGACATTCGTTCGGGCATCAGCGCCGAAACGATCGATCCAGAACGGCGAACCGTGGCGCTGTCGGACGGCGAGACACTCACATTCGAGGCGTTGCTACTGGCAACAGGCGGACGAGCACGTGAGTTCGCCACCCGCTCAGGCGAGCGAATCCACACGTTGCGAGGCCTCGCGGATACCACGTCGCTGCGGGATGCGATCATCGGCGCAGGGTCTGTCCTGATCGTCGGCGGTGGGTTGATTGGGTCCGAGGTGGCGGCAACCGCGCGCTCGCTCGGAACCGAGGTCACGATTCTCGAAGCGGCGGAAGCGCCGTTGATCAGGATTCTTCCGCCGGCGATCTCGAAGATGTACCGCCAACTCCATGCCGAGCATGGAGTCACCATGGAAACCGGTGTCAGTCTCACCAGCCTGACCTTGGATGATCACGGTGTCGTGGCCACGGACACCGAGGGGCGCACATGGTCCGCCGGAATGGCGCTGGTGGCGATCGGGATGGCGCCGAACACCGAACTGGCTGCATCGGCTCGGCTTTCAATCGACAACGGCATTGTCGTCGATGAGCATTTCCGCACCTCGGCGTCGGGGATTTACGCGGCAGGCGATGTCGCGAACTGCCCGAACCCGATTATCGGAGGCAGACACAGAACCGAGCATTGGAACAGCGCCATGTCTCAGGGGGCGGCTGCGGCGAAAGCCATGCTAGGCAGGCCCGCGCTCTTCACCGAGGTGCCGTGGGCGTGGTCCACGCAGTACGGCCACAATCTCCAGTTCGCTGGCTGGCCCCGGGCCGACGATGATTTGATCGTCCGTGGCTCCCTCGACGACCGCAACTTTACGGCGCTGTTCAGTAGGAATCGGATGCTCGTCGGGGCTGTGTCGGTGGGACGCCCCAAGGACATCCGCGCCGCGCGGGAATTGATCCAACATCGCAGCCCCCTCGATCAGCAGGCTCTCAGGGACGAAGACACCTCACTGGCGGACCTCGCCGCCATACGGCGAGAAACTGCCCCGCGATCGGTGGCCCCCATCGATTCCGTCCATGGCTGACAACATTGCTCCGGGTGTGCCGGTGATCGGACGTCCCCGCGCACGCGCTCGTATTCCCTACGCGGAGGCAACCCGGTCGTTGTTGCATCAGTCGATACTCGATGCGATGGGGGACTTGCTGCGAACCAAGGATTGGTCCGAAATCACCATGACTCACGTCGCCGCGTCGGCAGGAGTGAGTCGTCAAACCCTGTACAACGAGTTTCAGTCGCGCCATGGTCTCGCTCAAGGCTACGCACTGCGGCTGACCGACAGTTTCGTGGAGGCACTCGACGAAGCCGTCTATACGAACACGGGTGACATGCACGGAGCATTGCTCGGGGGATTCTCGAGATTCTTTGCTGAGAGCGGTTCCGATCCCTTGGTGCAATCTTTGCTCACTGGTGATCCGAAACCAGACTTGCTGCGTCTGATCACCGTCGAGAGCGCCCCCCTCATCGAACGCGCAAGCGGGCGTCTGAGCACCACATTCGGACACAGTTGGGTGCAGGCGTCCACGGAGCGTGCCATGGTCCTCGCCAAGGCCATCGCACGGCTTGCGATTAGCTATATTTCGATGCCTCCGGACTCCTACGGCGATGTGGCCGAAGACATGGCCAAGCTCTTGACGCCTTATGTCCTTGCATCCACGCCAGTGGTGGAATGAGGCACGGCGCATCGTCGACGGATGTGAGAGAGAACAGGACAGGGTCATACCTTCACCGCCGGGCGAGGTGCACAACGTTGACGATCACCTAGACGGCATTGTCAGGTTGGTGAACAGCCCAGTCGCTGGGAGGATTGGCGGTCGTGGTCACTGCAGCGTCGTACAAGGGATTCCGGTATCCGCGCGAGAGATCTCGCCCATTGCGTTGTGGCTGTATCACCGGTTCCCGCTCAGTTTCCGTGAGGTCGAGGAGCCGATGCTCGAACGCGGCGTCGTCGTATCGATTATGTGGACAAATTGCGTCTGTCAATCTTCCGGGCAGGCCGGGGCAACTGGATCCTCTGCGATCAGTGACCATCACCGCCTGGTGGCCCCAGATCGGACTGGCCCCCACAACCGCGACCATGACCCTCGAATCGGTTGGGAACCCGCGCCGTTAGCAAGCACACGGATCCGCCACTCTCGACGAGCGGGTGGAGGGCTCCCCGCGCGGCCGGTGATACCGCACTCGGAAACTGTGAGCTGTCCCCGGGCGGGGTCAGGCGAGTGCTGGTGGGTCGCGCCGGATCACCTCGGGAAACCGGAACACGAGCGCATCGACGAGTCGGTGCACTTCGAACAGCTCACCACGCAGGCCCGCGACCTCGGCACCCAACTGGTCGGTTAGGCGGCGTTGGTGGTCAGTGCGGGCGCGGTCGGCGAGGGCTTCTGTGGACTCGATACGCTGGGAAAGAACGTCGATCTCCGTGTCCAATTGGTCGAGGAAAATACGCGCCTGCGCCGCGTCGGAAGCATCCGCCACTGCCCCGACAGTCATGTCTCGATCAACGCGGCGAGCTTGGCGGTCGCCGCCCGCTCGATGAGCAACGGAACGAAATCTCGAATGCGCCCGCTCGTGAAGTGGGCGGCCGCTTCTTCCACGGCGGTTCCGACTGCCTCCCGCGATGCGGTCGGGAACTTCGTAAGCAGCCGCGTGGTGACCTGCGAGATCTGGCGTGCTTCTTCCGCGGAATTCATACTACGAATCGTGCTGGCCCAAGTCCTTCCGCGTCAATCCAGCACCGGTCCTTCCGCGTCAATCCAGCACCGGTCCTTCCGCGTCAATCCAGCACCGGAGGTCTGTGACCAACGCATCTCCTGGCAAGAAGCTTCACCCGCTGCTCGCCAGCCTTTCCGTCGGTGTCAGCTCGCTTGTGCACACCGGCGAGTCAGTCTTAACTTTCGCGACATCGCGCACCGCCAGGCACCTGAGGGAGACGTCGCAGCCCTGCCGGGCTGACCCGCAAATCGGGCGCCTCCGACGGCACCAGCCGTCCACAGCTGACGGGCGGAGACGCCCACCGGCGGCAGTTGCGCGGGTTCCATCAACCATAAAATCGGGTACTGCCTGGGCATGGACAGCGCAGAGGACCGGGACGACGCCGCATGGAACCGCCGAGTCCGCAACGAAACCGACACCCAGCGACTCGACCGCAACTGGAACAACCTGCTGCAGGAACTCCGTGTCGCGCAGACCGGTGTTCAACTTCTGACCGGATTCTTGCTGACCCTGCCCTTCCATCAGCGTTTCGAGGAGCTGTCGGGCGCTCAGGAAGTGATCTACCTCGTGACCGTCGCCCTGTCGGTGACCGCGACGATGATGCTGGTCGCGCCGGTCGGCATCCACCGGCTGCTGTTCCGCCAGCATGCCCTTCCCACCCTCGTCGCAACCGGACAGCGACTGGCGATCGGCGGCATCGCCGTCCTGGGGTTCGCCCTCGTCGGCGTGGTCCTGCTGATCTTCAGCTTCGTGGTCGACATGACCACCGGGATCATCGCGGCCGCAGCGGCGATGCTGATGTTCTTCGGCCTCTGGATCCTGCCGGCCCTGCGCAGCCGTTGCTCCACCGACGATGACCAGGCACCTGAGACGGTGTGAGCCGGGTTGCGTCGCCTCGTTGAGCGCCCTGGTGGGCACGCCCTGCCCCACCGGGTTCGCCACCCGACCGAGCCCCTCACCACCGGAAAGTCAATCGCCGCGGACCCTTGGTGGGGTGCAGACTGGACTCATGGTGTCGACGCAGCGCGAGCGGGAAGACAAGTACGACGTGGGCCTGCATTTCATGCTGCCGGATCTGGGAGGGCTGGTTCCCGCCGGTGGGCGGATCGAGGCCGGCGCGGCGAACCTGAGCAGTGTCTACTACGACACCGACGACCGGGACCTGCTCCGCCAGCACGTCACGCTGCGTCGGCGCACCGGTGACACGGACGGCGGGTGGCAATTGAAGGTCCCCGCCGACAAGGCCCGCACCGAGCTGACACTACCGCCCGCCGATAGGGAGGCGGTTCCCGACGAGCTGGCCACCCTGGTCACCGGGGTCGCTCTGGGTAAACCCCTGCACGAGGTGGCGGCGCTGTCCACCGTGCGGCGCACCCAACGCCTGCTCGACCGGGGCGAGCAGCTTCTCGCGGAGGTGGCCGACGACCTGGTGCACGCCACCGTCGCCGGGGACGTCGCCGTGGTCAGCGAATGGCGGGAAGTGGACGTCGAACTCGGCGATGGCGGCGGGAAGTCCCGGCGCGCCAAGGTGGCGACCAAGGTCGGCAAATGCCTCACCAAGGCCGGTGCCAGGCCGTCACCGCACGCGTCGAAGCTCGATCGCGCGCTCGCCGCCAACCAGCACGCACGCGCCGCCGACGCAAGGGCCACGGCGGAACGGGTGCTCACCGAGTACCTCGACGCCCAGGTCCAGGCGATCGTGGCCGGCGACGTGTGGCTTCGCCGCGGGCTGGACCCGATCCATTCCACCCGGGTCGGTATTCGACGGTTCCGCAGCACCCTGCGCGTGTTCGGCAAACTCCTGGACCCCACGGCTGGAGCGAAGCTCGACGCCGAGTTGTCCTGGTACGCCGGTGTGCTCGGTGAGGTGCGGGACCGGCAGGTGCAACGGCAGCGGTTCGCGGAGAAGGTGGCCGACCTGCCGGGCGAGCTGGTGATGGGACCGGTCGCCGCCCGCATCGAGGGCGATCTGCTCGCCGAGCAACACCGCCACCGCGGCCACGCGATGGAGGCCATCGACAGCGACCGCTACCGGGCGCTGATGGCCACCTTGGCGCAGTGGCGAACCGACCCACCGTTCACCACGCCGGCCGATTCGCGTTCCGTCCGCAAGGCGACACGCAAGGCCGGGCGCAAGGCAAACAAGAGACTGACCACCGCGGTCGCCGACACCGACGACGCGGCGCTGCATCGGGCGCGCAAGGCCGCCAAGCGGGCCCGCTACGCCGCCGAACTCGCCAGACCGGTCCTCGGTAAGAAGAAGTCCAAAAAGAAGGCCGCAAAGTACAAGAAGATCCAGACGGTACTGGGCGAGCACCAGGACTCCGTCGTGGCCGCCGAGACCCTCCGCACGCTCGGCGCCCGCGCCGGATCCACACCGGGCGAGAACGGGTTCGCGTTCGGGCTGCTGTACGGGCTCGAACTGCAGGCAGCCCAGCGGGCGCGAGCGGACGCCACGCGCCTCGTGAGCTGATCCTCCGGTCGGTGGCCTTCCTGATCGCGCAGATCGTGGATAGGCCGCATTTCCGTTGACAGAGCAACGCAGAGGAGCGTGTGACGGGGCGCCGGTCAGGTCGGCTCGGTGGCCCTCCCGCCGGTCATGGTTGCCGCCTGCGGGTCGGTACGGTCCATCCGCTCGAGATGGGCCTTGATCCACTCGGTGGTGTGGGGCCGCGCGGAACGCGGGGGCGTGTATTCGGCCGGTCCGTCGGTCATGGGCGTTCCCCTGAGGTGCCGGGAACGTCTGATGGCGATATACCCATGGAAGAGAGCGTGCCCGCACGGATTGAACACGCGGTGAACACCGTGGTCGGCTCTGGTTTTCACCCGTTGATCCGGCAAACGGCGCCGGCATGCGGACCGAGCCTGGCCGGACCGGGGTCGGTCTCCGGCCACGCGTCGGGTGCCGATTCCACGATGACCCCAACTGCCTGGGTCGGAGCGGCCCGACCCGCCGTAAAGGCTGCGGCCGGGCGCCGACACGACGCTGCGAGCTGCCCTGTCGGCGCCCGGGGCTGATGCGCAACACACGGGTGGGGAGCGAATGCCCAGGATCCATGCGATCGTATCGGCGAAACGAGGTGGCGGCGCTGATGTATCCGCCGAAGCCTGCACGTCCTGGGAAGCCTGCACGTCCTGGACGGAAAACAGGCGACTCGAGGCAACCCAAGGATCCGTGTGAACCCATTCAGCATCCCGGCCGCAGCCCCTGCGTGCGTGGTGCTCGTCCATGCTGATGTGAAACAACGCCTCGTCGACCGCATTCGAACCGCCGGTGTCCGCGCTCTCGATGTGGCCGTCCTCGACCTACGACCGCAACGACGTCAAGCACCTGACGCCGTCCGAACTCTGCGGGCTACCCGATTCGAGGGGGCGGTCGTCGTGATCGATCAGCGTCGGTCCAGCCAGGAGCGGATCGCCGCTCTCGAGGCGGGCGCCGATGACGTCCTGGACGTGCAGATGGGCGAGGAGGAACTCGTTGCACGGATTCGCGCGGTACTGCGCCGCGCACAATCCAGACCGCAACCGACGCCGAATGCGCAGGTCCTGTCCTTGAACTGGGGGTGTAAAACCGTCGAACACCACGGGCTGCGCAGGACCCTCACCCAGACGGAATTCAACCTCATGGTCGTGCTGACCATCAATGCCGGCCGCATTGTTCTGCGCCGGCATCTCCTCCTGATCGTGTGGGGCGTCGCGAGTGACTCGAGGGCGAAGAAGGTCCTCAACACCTATATTTTCTCGCTCCGCCGGAAGTTGGCGTCGATCGGGGCGCCCCACGCAGTCCAGACGATCCGCGGCGTGGGTTTCTCCCTGCACGGTGCGGCCTCAACGACCGAACGTAGTCCCGCCGAAACCCCCTCTTCTTCCTGACCAGGTCGGCGAGGTCACCATTAGTGGGGATTCTCTACGATCGTGAATCCCCATGACTGTTAGGGTGGGGTTCATGCCTGCATCCACGACGCCGCCGGAGAGCCTGCTGCGGAACCCCACCTTCGTGATCGCGGAGCTGCATCGGGTGGGGCGTGAGGACCTCGAGGGCGTGCTGGCGGCCGAGGGGCTGAGCCTTCGGACCCATTGGATCCTCTGCTGTCTGGAAGAGCCGGGTGAGCTGTCCCAGAAGCAGGTCGCCGAGGTTCTGGGCGTCGATCGCAGCGACATGGTGCGACTGCTCGACGACCTCGAGGAACGCGGGTTCGTGGCACGTGCCAAGAACGCCAAGGATCGGCGCAAGCATGTGCTGTCGTTGACGAAGTCCGGCCGGCAGGTGCGGGAGCGGAGCGAGGAGTTGACCCGGAAGGCGTTCGATCAGCTCTACGGCAATCTCTCGGCGAAGGAACGCCAGAGCTTGCAGCGTCTGGTCCTGAAGGCGCTGGGCCTACCGAAGAAGTACGCCGACCCACCCACTTAGCCGGCACAGCCCCCGGTTTCCACGGTGTCTATTGCACCGTTCTCATGCCGGCCCCGCGAATTCCTTCGCGCAGGCCGGGGCCGTTCCAAAAGGAGCCCGCACATTGTCTGCCCCCACGCGTCTCGACCCGTTCACCGCCGGTGACCTCGCACCCGCGCAGCGGACCCTCATCGACATCCTCACCGACACCGCAGGACACCACCCGGACGCGCCCGCGATCGACGACGGTGAAGTCGCGCTGAGCTACGGCGAACTGATCGAACGGATCACCGCGGGCGCCCGCGACCTGGCCGCCCGCGGTGTCCAGCCGGGTGACCGGGTCGGCATCCGGATGCCATCGGGCTCGCGGGAGCTGTACCTGGCGATCCTGTCCGTTCTCGCCGCCGGCGCCGCGTACGTCCCGGTCGACGCGGACGACCCACCGGAGCGGGCCGAGCTGGTGTTCGGCGAGTCCGCCGTGACGGCGGTCGTCACCGCCGACGGCATCGACACCGCGACCGGTATTCAGCTTTCTGACCTCGGTGCGGTGGAGTTCCAGGCGCCGGAGCCGTCGGACGACGCGTGGATCATCTTCACCTCCGGGTCCACCGGCACCCCGAAAGGGGTGGCCGTCACGCACCGAAATGCCGCGGCCTTCGTGGACGCCGAGGCGAGGCTGTTCGTGCGCGACGCCCCGCTCGGGCCCGGCGACCGGGTGCTGGCAGGACTGTCGGTGGCGTTCGACGCATCGTGTGAAGAGATGTGGCTGGCGTGGCGGCACGGCGCCTGCCTGGTCCCGGCGCCCCGCTCGCTGGTGCGCACCGGCATGGATCTCGGCCCGTGGCTGGTCTCGCGGGCGATCACCGTCGTCTCCACGGTCCCGACGCTGGCCGCGCTGTGGCCGCCGGAGGCGCTCGACTCCGTCCGGTTACTGATATTCGGGGGCGAGGCCTGCCCGCCCGAGCTGGCACAGCGGCTGGCCGTCGACGGACGGGAGGTGTGGAACACCTACGGGCCCACCGAAGCCACCGTGGTCGCCTGCGCCGCACGGATGACCGGGACCGGCCCGGTGCGCATCGGGCTGCCTCTCGACGGGTGGGACCTCGCCGTCGTCGGCGCGGGCGGCCGTCCCGTCGCCGAGGGAGAAATTGGGGAGCTCGTGATCGGCGGGGTCGGTCTGGCCCGCTACCTGGACCCGGCCAAGGACGCCGAGAAGTACGCGCCGATGCCCTCGCTCGGCTGGGACCGCGCCTACCGCAGCGGGGATCTGGTGCGACTGGACCGCGCGGGACTGGTGTTTCAGGGGCGCGCCGATGATCAGGTCAAGCTGGGTGGGCGGCGCATCGAACTCGGCGAGGTCGATGCCGCACTGCAGGCACTCCCCGGAGTTGCCGGGGCGGCGGCCGCGGTGCGCAGCACCGAATCCGGCACCGCGCTGCTGATCGGCTATCTCGCCGCACCACCAGAGTTCGACCTGAATCAGGCCCGGACACACCTCGCGGAACGGCTCCCGGCCGCGCTCGTGCCCCGGCTTACCCGGGTCGACGAGTTACCCACCCGCACCTCCGGCAAGGTCGACCGGAATGCACTGCCGTGGCCGCTGCCCGGAACGGAGACACCGGACGCGCAGGAGCTGGGTCTGGGCGGAACCGCGGGATGGATCGCCGGGCTCTGGACCCGGATCCTCGGCGCCGCGGTCGGCGGCGCCGATGATGACTTCTTCGCGATCGGTGGGGGCTCGTTGAGCGCGGCGCAGCTGGTCAGTGCCCTTCGCGAACGCTTCCCCGAGGTGACCGTCGCGCAGCTCTACGATCACCCGCGTCTCGGTTCGCTCGCAGAATTCCTCGACGAACTCGCACCCACCGTTGCCGCCACACCGCGTGTCGTCGCCCCGACGCCGCGGCGCATCCAGTGGGCGCAGATCGCCGCGACCGTGCCGCTGACCACCCTGACCGGGCTGCAGTGGGTCACCTGGCTGGCGGTCGCGAACAACATCCTGGCCTGGTTCGTGTCGGTCAGCTGGGCGCCGACATTGTCGTGGTGGCCGGTGCTGGTGATGTTCGCCCTGTTCATCACCCCGGTCGGTCGGATGGTGATCGCCGCGACTGGTGCCAGGGTGCTGCTGCGCACGCTGCGACCGGGCACTTACCCGCGCGGCGGGTCCGAACACCTCCGTATCTGGGTTGCCGAGCGGCTGATCGAGGCGAGTGGGGCGGCGAACCTGTCCGGCGCCACGTGGATGGTGTACTTCGCGCGGGCGCTCGGCGCGAACATCGGGCGGCGGGTGGACCTGCACACCCTGCCTCCGGTCACCGGGATGATCGAACTCGGTGAGGGCTGCTCGATCGAACCCGAGACGGATCTGTCCGGGTACTGGATCGACGGCGACGTCATCCACGTCGGATCGATCCACATCGGGGCGGGGGCTTCGGTCGGTGCCCGCTCGACCCTGTTTCCCGGCGCCCGCATCGGGGCGCACGCGGAGGTGGCACCGGGGTCCGCGGTCACCGGGAAAGTCACGGCAGGTCAGCGGTGGGCGGGCTCGCCGGCGGTCAAGGTCGGCAAGGCGGTGCACCCGTGGCCGGAGGACCGGCCGCCCCGGTCCTCCCGGTGGGTGCCCATCTACGGCCTGACCTCCCTCGCGGTCGCGGCGATGCCACTGCTCGCGCTGGCCGCGGGTCTGGTGCTGCTCGGGTGGTGGATCCGTGACGCCGACGACCTCGGCGCGGCCGCCCTCAAGGCGCTGCCGATGCTGCCGGCCGCGACCGTCCTCACCCTGGTCGTGTTCGCGGGCATGACCGTCGTCGCGGTCCGCCTGCTCGGGCTCGGTCTGCGCGGCGGCTATCACCCGGTGCGCAGCCGGATCGGCTGGCAGGCATGGTCCACCGAACGGCTGATGGACTCAGCCCGCACCTTCCTGTTCCCGCTGTACGCCAGCCTGCTGACCCCGCTCTGGTTGCGGCTGCTCGGCGCCAAGGTCGGCAAGAACACCGAAATCTCCACGGCACTGGTCCTCCCGAAGTACACCACCGTCGCGGACGGTGCGTTCCTCGCCGACGACACCATGGTCGGCAGCTACGAACTCGGCGGCGGCTGGCTGCGCATCGAGCCCGCCAAGATCGGCAAACGCGCATTTCTCGGCAACTCCGGCATGACCGGCCCCGGGCGCACCGTGCCGAAGAACGGTCTGGTCGCGGTGCTCTCGGCCACCCCGGACAAGAAGGGCAAATCCGGTTCGTCCTGGCTGGGTAGCCCACCGGTCCGGTTGCGCCGTTCGGCCACCGAGGCCGCGGCCTCGCGCACCTTCGATCCCCCGACCCGCCTGCGGGTCGCCCGGGCGATCATCGAAACCTGCCGGCTGATCCCGATGATCGTCACGTTCGGGATCGGGCTCGGTGTTCTGGTCGCTCTCGAGGCGTTCGCCGGCAGCCTTGGTTTCGTGTGGGCAGCACTGCTGTCCGGGCTCGTTCTCCTCGTTGCGGGTGCCGTTGCCGGCGCCGTCGCGGCGGCCGCCAAGTGGATCGTCGTGGGCCGCATCGGCGTCGTCGAGCACCCGTTGTGGAGCTCGTTCGTCTGGCGCAACGAGGTGTCCGACGCCTTCGTCGAAACGGTCGCCGCACCCTGGTTCGCCCGCGCCGCCACCGGTACCGCCGTGCTGAACCTGTGGCTGCGGGCGATGGGCGCGTCAATCGGGCGCGGCGTCTGGTGCGAGACGTACTGGCTGCCCGAGGCGGACCTGGTCACCCTCGGTGACGGTGCGACCGTGAGCCGCGGCTGCGTCGTGCAGACCCACCTGTTCCACGACCGAATCATGAGCATGGACACCGTCACCCTCGGCGCCGGCGCCACCCTCGGCCCGCACAGCGTGGCACTGCCCGCCTCGGCCATCGGCCCCGGCGCCACCGTCGGGCCGGCGTCTCTGGTGATGCGTGGGGACCGCGTGCCCGACTCGACCCGCTGGCAGGGCAACCCCATCGCACCCCGGCCCGAACACGGCCGATAAGCATCGGCGTCGACCGGGCTGCGCCAATTCACTACTCGCGCGTAACCACGCATCGGCCCGTATGCTCGGCCACGTCGCGGGGCTGCGGCGATGGCCTGAAAGGCTGCGGAACCGATGACACCCTGCGACATCACCGAGCGGAACGGGAAGACGCATGTCGATGAACCCTGATCCCAAGAGTGGGCGACGGCGACGGTTTTCGGTCGGAACACGGGTGCGAACCCCTCACTCACTCGATCCGCAGATCCCTGAAGAACAGTGGCCCCTCGCAGCGGGAGTGATCATCGAGGACTTTACCGGCTCGGGTGGCCTCAGCCCGAAGGCCTACGCGCGGGATTGGGCCTTCTCCCGGCGGTGGGCCATCGCCCTCGACGACGGCAATCTGATCTTCCGCGACAGCGAAGACCTCGACGATGAAGACCCCGACACCGAAGCCACCTGACCTGCGGGGGCTGCGCCAATACGCCTACGACGACACCAGCCCCTGGATCCTCTCGCGGGCAGCCCGTTCGACGAGCAGGGGAACGAAGTCGCGCACCTTCCCGTTCACGAAATGCGCATGCGCGGAGCGCACGACCTCCTCGATGCTCTCCCGGGCGATGTCCGGGTAACGCGTATCGAGGCGATCGATGACTCGTTCGATGTGGAGCAGCTCTTCATCGTTCGTCATTGGGCAATCCTCCGCCCGGGTCAGCGGTGGCGGCAATGCCCGGATCGACGACACCCGTTCTCTGGTCCGGGCGAGCGCCTGCCGCGCTCGATCGGGTCCGAGGGCGAGACACACAAGCGCTACTGCCGGCGAATCTGCGGCGAACGACCACCACAGATGCGACTCTTCAACGACGATCACCGGTACCGGCCGACGACCGAAGCCGTGTCGCTGCCGGTGGGAAGGTGCGGGAATGTTCGTCCTGGTCCGTCACGCCCACGCGGGCGACAAGACAGGGTGGCCCGGCCGTGATGCCGACCGCCCGCTGAGCACCCTCGGGTATTGGCAGGCCCGCGGCCTCGTCGCCGCGCTGAACGGCATCGACATCCGGGCCCTGTTCGCCAGTCCCGCCACCCGCTGCCATCAGACCCTGCTGCCGCTCGCCGCGGCGCGCGGGCTGCGCATCGACGATCACCCGCTGCTGACCGTGGGCGCACCGCCCGACGAACTGCTCGCGGTGCTGGAGGCGCCGGAGGCCGACGGGGCGGTCTTCTGTACCCATGGTGAGGTCCTCGATGCCCTGGCCGAGTTCGGGCGGGCGCAAGGATCGACGGGTGTGCCCCCGGCGGCGGCGACCGCGAAGGGCGGGGCCTGGATCGTCGACCGCGGCGCCGGTCCGGCCCCGACACTGCGCTACCTCGCGCCTACCCCCACCTGCTGACCGAGTTAGTGCACCGCTGTGTCTAGTCGGCCAGTGGGGCGGCGTCCACGCGGGCCTGCCGGGCCGCCTGCAGCTCCAAGCCGTACCGCAGACCGAAGGTGAAACCGTTCTCCCCGGGTGTCCGTCCCGGCGCGGGCACCGAGTCCCGCGGGATGTCGGCGACGACGCTGTCCCGGTGCTCGCCGCGATGTCCGCCCATGCACCGCCACGCGCTTGAATCCGTCATCGCCCGGTCACCGACCGGCCAACCCCCGCTCAGCCGGTCAATGCGGGGAGATTCTCCCGGAATTGGGTATTCATCATCGAGGACGATGATTGATACGGACGAGCAGTACGAGCGGCAGGAGGAGCTACGGGAACATGCGGCAACATTTCTCTGGGCAGCTCGAGAACATGAGAACGGATCTCACCGATCTGTGTTCGTTGACCGAAACCGCGATCGATCACGCAACACGGGCACTGCTCGATACCGACCTGGGTGCGTCGGAAGCATGCGCCGACGTCGATACCGAGATCGGTTACCGGGCCCAGGAGATCGATCACCGGGCCCTGACACTGATAGCCCTTCAGGCGCCGGTCGCGCAGGATCTGCGCGCTCTGATCAGCGGCATCCACAACATCGCCGATCTGCGGCGGATGGGCAGCCTAGCGGCGCATGTCGCCGAGGTGGCGAGGTTGCACTTCCCCGCCCCGGTCGTCCCCGGTGAGCTTCGGGGTGTCATCTCGGAGATGGGTGTGGCAGCGAAGGCGCAGGCTGCGGCGGCCACCGAGGTACTGCGTGACCGCGACTGCGAGCGGGCGTTGGAACTGATCAGGGCAGATGATCGGACCGATGCTCTGCTTCGCGAGTTGTTCGCGGTCACCAAGAGTGACGACTGGCCGTACGGGGCGGCATCGGCGGTGAACATCACGCTGCTGGGGCGCTTTTACGAACGCTTCTGTGATCACACCGTGGAGATCGGTCGTAACGTCATTTTCGTGGTGACGGGAGACTTTCCCGTGGCGTGATCGGGTGTGCCGTCACACCTCATGCTCGCCGCTGCGGCCGGCCATCTCGTCGACCGTTGTGCGCGGCAGCTCGAGCAGGGGATGATCCGCTCATGCGGGTGGTGGTCTGGCTCAGGTCGTTCGTGGGGTGGCTGCGTGCCGGCTACCCGCAGACGGGCGACCCACACGGCTACATCCCGTTGGTGGCCCTCTGCGGGGCCGCGTTGACCGACGAGCAGGTCGAGCAGGTCGCGGTGATGGTCGACAAGATCGGTGCCGGCCCGGTCGAGGACGTCGACATCAGAGTCGCGATCACCAACCTCTCCCATGAGATGCCTACGGACAGCGAACTGCGGCGGGTGCGCGATCGGCTGACCGCTCGCCGAGTACGACCGGCCACGGGTGAGGACTTGCCACCCCCGAGTCTGCGGTGACGGGACGGTCGGCGGGGCCTGCCCCGCCGGGCTATGGCTCTTGACCTGGTCCAACGTGTTCCCCTGGGTTCCCTCGTTGGTGGTTCGTTCACCCGAAACCCGCCTTCTCCTCGCCTTCGGCTCTTCCGGTTATCCGATCACTCTCCCGAGGAGGATTGTCGGTGGTTTGAAAGCGGCTCTCGCGGTTCGTCCCAACACGACGGCCGGCGTCGCGCCGGTCGATCACCTGCACGTGCGCCGACGACCGCTTTCACACGGTGCCGAACACCGCTGCGGGTTCGCGGAGCCGTCGACAAACACCGCGCGGTGCTCAGTGCTGCGGGTGTCTGCGCCCTGCCCACACCCAGCCCGGCAGTGCCTCGAGCGAGGCGACGCGGTCGGCGCCCAGGTGGCCGCGGGCATGCCGGCGACGCTGATTGGCGACCCATTTGCCGACCGCATCACCGTTGACGGTTTCTCGATGCGCCGGACTGGCGTGCCCGTGCGCGGCGGCGTAGGCGGTCAGTGCGGTGAAACCTTGCCGCCACCGCTCGTCGGCGGGGTTCCACTGCCACCCGGGCAGCGCCTCGAGCTCGGTGACGCGGTCGGGCGCGAGCTTTCCGGCGCGGTACTCGCGCCGCCGCCGGGCCACCCACATACCCAGCCGGAACTGGCCCACCGTGTACCGCTGGCTGGGCGCGGCGTGCCCGTGCGTGTCGATGAACCGGCGCAGCTCGGACAGCCCGGCGAGCCAGCTTTCGTCGACGCGGCTCCAGCGCCACCCGGGTAGCTGCTCGAGCGCGGCGATCCGCTCCGGGGCGAGGGCGCCGGCGTGGAAGTCCTGCCGGCAGCGCCCAATCCAGGTGCCGAGGGGAAACCCCTCACTCTGCGCGGAGCGTGGAACGTCCGCCGACCCGTGCACCCGGACATGGTCGCGGAGCGTGTGCAGGCCCTGCGTCCAGCGATACATCTCGGGGTCCCATTGCCAGTGGGGCAGCGTGTCGAGGGCCGCGACCCGCGGTGGGGCCAGCGTGCCGGCGGCATGCTCCTCGCGTTGGGTGCGCGCCCATTCGGCGAGCGCGACGCCGTCGACCAGGGCGGTTTCGGGCACCACCGCGGTGCGGTGGGCCTCGAGGAAACGGCGCAAGGCCAGGAAACCGGACCGCCAGCTCTTCGGCCGAGCCGGTCCCCAGGTCCACCCGGGCAGTGCCTCGAGGATGCGGATGCGGTCCGGGCTGAGGGTGCCGTGCCAGTACACGTCCCGGATCCGCCGCACCCACCGGCCGAGGTCGATTCCGGTGGCGCGGGTGGGGGCCGGCGGGGCGGCGTTCCCACACCGTTCGACGTAGCGGCGAAGGGCCGCGAACCCGGCGTTCCAGGATTCGTCACCGGCGCCGCCCGCACGACCGGTCGGTGGTTGTTCACTGCGGACGCCGGTGGCGGAGGGGTTGTCTCGGCCATTCTTCCTACCGTCGTGGTCTGCCGTCATTCGCACAGAGAGGGCGCCAACCGGTACCCCACTCCACGGATTGTTCTGATGATGTGCCCGTGATCGGGATCTGCTCCGAGCTTGGTGCGCAGTCTCCGGATGTGGACGGCGACGGTGTTGGTGTCGGTGGCGCGACCCCACACCGCCCTGCTGATCTGGTCGGCGCTGGCAACCCGGCCGCGTTGTTCGATCAGATAGCTCAGCAGCTCGAATTCGCGGCGCGTCAGCAGGACTTCCACGTCGCGGACATGCACCTCGAAACCGGAGGCGTCGACGCGGATGGGGCCGGCGACCAGTGCCGTTCGAGGCGGTGGCGCGGGTGGGTGCTGCATGAACTGCCGGATATCGGTGAAATCGTACGGTCGCACCGTCGTGGCGGTGGCCCCGGCCGCGATCGCCTGCCGGGTGAGGGTCTCGTTCCCGGGCTGTGCACCGACCAGGATGGGCACATCCGAGTGCCCGCGTACCGTCGCGATCACCTGGACGGCGCTGACACCGCCCACCATCTCGGGTGCGACCACGAGGACGGCGGGAAGATTCGCGCCGACCGCCAGTAGCGCGGCGGCGCCGTCGGTGCACCACTGAGTCCGGACGCCGGCGCCGTCGGCCGAGTCGATCAGTGCGGCGGCGATGACCGGGTCGGGTTCGGCGAGCAGGACCCGGCCGTCCCGCGAGGTGGAGGCCCGCCGGTCGGTGAGTGTCACGACCTCGTCCACCCGCCGTGCGTCGATGCTCACCGAGAAGCCCCCTCCCACATTTCGGCCGGCACGCAGGCGATGCCGGCCTCCTCGTCCGCCTCTCCATGACGCGGTGACCTCCAGGCGGCGGTCAACGCACCAGGTCTGGACACGGTCGTCTCAGCCGAACCGGCCGCTGATGTAGGCCTCGGTCCGCGGGTCGGCCGGCGCGGAGAAGATCTTCTCGGTGATGTCGAACTCGACCAGCTTGCCCTCCCGATTGCCGTGCTCGTCGGCCTCGGCGGTGAAGAACGCGGTGCGATGCGACACCCGGGCGGCCTGCTGCATGTTGTGCGTGACGATGATGATGGTGAACTTTTCGGACAGCTCGTCGATCAGGTCTTCGATCTTCGCCGTGGCGATGGGATCGAGGGCCGAGCACGGTTCGTCCATCAAGATGACCTCGGGTTCGGTGGCGATCGCGCGGGCGATGCACAGGCGCTGCTGCTGACCGCCGGACAGGCCGGTCGCGTCCTGCTTGAGCTTGTCCTTGACCTCGTCCCACACGGCGGCGGCACGCAGCGCCCTCTCGACGACCTCGTCCATGCTGTGGGTCTTCATGCCGGTCACGCGCGGCCCGTAGGCGACGTTGTCGTAGATCGACTTCGGGAACGGGTTCGGCTTCTGGAACACCATGCCGACCCGGCGGCGCAACTCGATCACATCGACCGCGGCGTCGTTGATGTCGATGTCGCGGTAGGTGACCGTGCCGTGCACCTTCGCGCCGGGAATGAGGTCGTTCATCCGGTTCAGGCACCGCAACACGGTCGACTTCCCGCACCCGGAGGGGCCGATCAGCGCGGTGACCTCGTTGGCGGCGAACGATAGGTTCACCTCACCGATCGCGCGGAGGCCGCTGTAGCTGACCCCGAGGCCATCGGTGGCCATCATGGCGTAGGACCTGCCGCCCTTCGGTGCCCGGGGGGCGTGGTGGTGGGCGATTCGCTTGAGCAGCTGCTCGTCCTGCGCATCGAGGACGGGCGTCGACTCTTCTTCGGTACTCATGGCTGCATGCCTCGTTCGTGTCATGAAACTCGGGTCCTCCCCGGGGTCACCAGCGCCGCTGGAAACGGTTGCGCATCCAGATCGCGAGGCCGTTCATCGCGAGCAGGATGACCATCAACAGTAAAATTGTGGCCCACGCCAGCTGCTGATTCGCCTCCTCGGGCAACTTCACCAGGTTGAAGATCTGCACCGGCAGCACCGTGTACCGATCCAGGAAGCCCTCGGGATTGACGGTGACGAACACCGTCGCCCCGACCAGCAGCAGCGGGGCGGCCTCCCCGATCGCCCGGGACAGGGCCAGGATCGTGCCGGTGGCGATACCGGAGATCGCGGACGGCAAGACCTGCTTCCAGGTGGTCTGCCACAGGGTGGCGCCCAACGCCAGGGAGGCGTCCCGGATGTCCCGCGGCACCGAGCGCAGCGCCTCGCGGGTGGTGATGATGATCACCGGCAGGATGAGCAGGGCCAGGGCCACCGAGCCGGCCAGCACCACCGGGCCCAGCGAGATCGGACCGCGCACCACGAACGCCAACGTCAGGATGCCGTAGATGATCGTCGGCACCGCGACCAGGTTCTGAATGTTGAGTTCGATCAGCCGATTCCACCACTTGGTGCTGTCCGCGTACTCCTCGAGATAGACCGCGCCGGCGATACCGATCGGGATGGCCAAGATGATGGTGCCGAGCATCACCCACAGGGTGCCGAAGATCGCCGACTGCACACCGGAGGTTTCCGGGTGCAGCCGGGACGGCTGCTGGGAGATCAGGTTCCAGTCGAAGCGGGCCAGTCCCTCGACGATGATGACCGCCAGCACCGCGAACAGGAACAGGCACGAGAGCGCCAGGCACACCCACAGGATCCCGGCGAATACCGCCGAACGGGTGCGGTTGCGCCGCTTGCCCGTGACGAGAACCTTCCCGAGATCGACGGGAGTCTTCTTCACCGACGTCGTGGTCATCAGTAGGCCTGCCGGTATCTGCGCACCAGGGTGATGCTGACCATGTTGATCAGCAGCGTGAGGAAGAACAGCAGCGCACCGACCGCGAACAGCGAGTAGTACACCGGGCTGCCCTGCGGGGCGTCACCGCTGGCGACCTGCGCGATGAACCCGGTCATGGTCTGCGCACCCACCAGCGGGTTGAGGGTGAACTGCGGTTGGCTACCGGCGGCGATGGCGACGATCATCGTCTCACCGACCGCCCGGGACAGGCCCAGCACGATCGCGGCCACGATCCCGGACAGCGCGGCGGGGAACACCACCCGCACCGTGGTCTGCATCCGGTTCGCGCCCAGCGCGTAGGAGCCCTCACGCATCGCGTGCGGCACCGCCGACATGGCATCCTCCGACAGGGACGCCACCGTCGGGACGATCATGAAGCCCATCACGATGCCGGGCGAGAGGTTGTTGAAGATCTGCGCGCCCACCCAGTCCTGCAGCAGCGGGGTGACCATGGTCAGCGCGAAGACGCCGTAGACCACGGTCGGCACCCCGGCCAGGATCTCCAGGATCGGTTTGACGACCCGGCGGATCCGCTCGTCGGCGTACTCCGCCAGGTAGGTGGCGGCACCGAGGCCGAGCGGCACCGCGACGAGCAGGGCGATGATCGTGGTGCTCAGGGTGCCGGCGACCAGCGGCAGCACACCCCATTCCTTGTCGGTCCAACTCGTCTTGCTGCCGAACCCGGCCGTCCAGGTGGTGCCGGTCAGGAACTCCCAGATGGTCACGTTCTGGAAGAACGTGAACAGCGGGGCGATCAGGGCCACCACGATCGCCGCGGTGATGACCACCGACAGAAACGCCGAACCGGCGAGAAGGACCTTGATGATCCGCTCGCCGATGCGGTTGCTCTGCGCGCTGAGGTCGACCGGTAATCCGACCGGCGGCAGCCCCCCCGAGCGTGCGCCCGGGGAGCCCGCCGTGATCGGGCCGGAACTCACTTTAGTTGCCGGCCTTCGCATTCAGCGCGTCGAGCTCGGCCTGCGCAACCTGCAGCTGCGCGGGGGTGAGCGGAATGAACTTCGCCGCCTCCACGATCTCCTGGTTGGACCCGAGGTAGAAGTCGGCGAAGGCGACGACCTGCGGCTTCTTCAGGGCGGCGTCGGAGACGTAGATGAACAGCTCACGCGAGAGCGGCTTGTAGGTGCCGTCCTGCGCGGTTTGGGTCGAGGGCGCAATGCAACCGCCGCCGCTGTCGATCTTGACGCCCTTGACCTTGTCCGCGTTGGCCTCCAGGTAGGAGTAGCCGAAGTAGCCGAGCGCACCCTTGGTGGCGGACACCCCCTGGACGGTGATGTTGTCGTCCTCGGTCGGGTTGTAATCGGTGCGGCTTTCGCCCTCCGTCCCGTTGACGGCCTGGGTGAAGTAGTCGAAGGTGCCCGAGTCCGAGCCGGCGCCGAACAGCTGCAGCGGCTCGTCCGGGAACGACGGATCGACCTGGTTCCAGTTGTTGACGGTCGACCCCGGCGCCCAGATCTTGTTGAGCTGCGCCACGGTGAGGCAGTCGGTCCAGGTGTTGTCGTTGTTGACCACGACGCTCAGCGCGTCGTTGGCGACGACGAGCGGGCTGTACTGGATGTTGTTCGACTGGCAGACGGCGATCTCGCTGTCCTTGATCGGCCGGGACGCATCCGAGATGTCGGTCTCACCGGCACAGAACTTTTCGAACCCACCGCCGGTGCCGGAGGTGCCGACGGTGACGTTGGCATCGGGGTGCTCGCCCATGAACAGCTCGGCGGCGGCGGAGGACAGTGGTTCGACGGTGCTGGATCCGTCGATCACGACCGGCCCGGAGATGGATTCTCCCTCGCCGCCGCCCGTGCTGTCGTTGCCACCGCACGCGGCCAGGGTCAACCCGGCCGCCACCGCCACAGCCGCGACGCGGGTCCGCTGGAAGTGGAGGATGGTCACAGAGGTGCCTCCTGCATACGTTCCGACGCAGCGTCGGAATCGGTGTGCCCACGATCGTGGGACCCCTCTATCGAAGCCCCCCAATCTGAACGGCAGATGAACAAGACATGGCAGCGGCCAAAGGATCGGGCGTGGCCCGTGGATGACGAGCCGACCGCCGAACCAACGAATCCCGCACATCGGGAAGCGACCACGCGAGAAGAAATCGGGGTCCGCACCAAGGGTCGGCGCAGGGACCGGCCGACCCGGGCAACCGAAACCTCAGGCGCTGCGGCGTTCTCGCAACAGGGGTCGCGCCACCACGCGCCGAAGGCTTGGGACCGCATGTGAAGACACGGAGGCTGGCGGGGCCCTCTCCCTGGCTTGACCGTTTCACCTGCAGGTGACTACTCAGCCGGTCAGGCCTGGCCTCCGGCGCGGATCACCGTGTGCCGGGATCGGCGGTGAGGTCTTCGGTGTCGGCGAAGACCAGTCGCCCGTCGTCGAGGGCAACCGCCCACCGGTGCACCGGCGCCCAGTGGTGGCCGCGTTCCGCGGAGTCGGTCAGTTCGGCGTAGTCCTCGACAATCTCCCCAGTCGTGGTCGCCTCGGACTGCCTGCGTACCAGCAGCCGGGCGCCCACAGTCAACACAGCAGGGGGTGCCGCTTTCCTCACGCTCTTCTCGGACATTCGTCTCAACCTTCCGTTCGGCGGCCGACCGGAGCGTAAGCATGACCCCTCCGCGTCCGCTGAAGTGACCTGTTTGACGATCCCGCGGTCGCGTTAGACGACTACAAGCTGCTGGCGGGCCTGCTCGTCGGCGCCGCCTCCCACAGGCCGGGTTCGACGCCGCGGGCAACTTCGCTCGACTGCGGGGCTGTCGACCGGCTCACCTGAACGGATCGGACGTTTGGCGTCGGCACAGTGGTATCGGGTGGTACCCGCCCCACTGGCTGTCTGCGCGTAGGCTCCGCCCCGAGACCGGCGACGAGAACGAGGTGGCGAGGCGATGCCCGGTAGGTTGCGCGCCCGGTTCAGCCGGGTCCGACGTGCTCACCGAACGCCCCGACTTCGCGCTGGTCGGTATCCTGCGGGTGCCGCAGCTGCACGGCAGTCCCGGGCGGGCCATCACCCGGCGGATCGGGTACGCGCTCGCCGCGTTGGCGGTGGTGGTGCTGATCGTGTATCTCGGCCGCGTCGGCTACCGCGACGTGCAGGAGAATCCGCTCTCGCTGCTGGATTGCGTGTATTACGCGACGGTGTCGCTCTCGACCACCGGGTACGGGGACATCACCCCGATCACCGCGCAGGCGCGGCTGGTCAACATCCTGATCGTCACCCCGTTGCGGATCTTCTTCCTCATCGTGCTGGTCGGCACCACCCTCGCGGCGCTGACCGAGAACTCCCGCCAGAGCTACAAGATTCAGCGGTGGCGTCGCCGCACCCGCCATCACGCCGTCGTCGTCGGCTATGGCACCAAGGGCCGCGCCGCCGTCGCCGCGATGCTCGGTGACGGGGCCGACCCCTCGAACATCGTGGTCGTCGATACCGATCCGGCGGTGCTCGAGACGGCAACCGGGCAGGGGTTGGTGACCGTGCACGGGTCGGCGACCCGATCGGACGTCCTGCGACTGGCCGGGGCGCAGCATGCGTCGTCGATTGTCGTGGCCACCAGCCGCGACGACACCGCGGTGCTGGTGACGCTCACCGCGCGCGAACTCGCACCGGAGGTGAAGATCGTCGCCTCGGTCCGGGAGGCCGGGAACGTGCACCTGCTGCGCCGGTCCGGCGCCGACACCGTGGTCGTCTCCTCCGAGACCGCCGGCCGGCTCCTCGGCGCCGCCACCACCACCCCGAACGTGGTGGACATCATCGAGGACCTGCTCACCCCGGAGACCGGATTCGCGATCGCCGAACGCGCCGTCGAACCCGGCGAGGTCGGCGATTCACCGCGGCAGCTGCCCGACATCGTCCTCGGTGTGGTGCGCGACGGACAGTTGCTGCGCAGCGGAACACCCGAGGTGGACTCAATCGAAGCCGATGACAGGCTGCTCTACATCCGGCAGATAACGGATTGATCGAGCGGAGATACCGCAACCAGCCTTCGCTCGCCGTCCCATTTCCTTGGTTCCCTCGGGGTCCGATCACTTGTCGCGCACTGTGGCACTAGCTGATCACTTGCTTGGTGGACAACGGGTTCTCTCCGCGTGTCGGTCAGGTGGTCGTCGTTGTGGCGGCCATGATTGACAAGGGAGATGACGACGATGCGAGCTTTTCCGGTGCAGATGCCCTCTGGAACGCGGTACTGGACGGTGATCGACGAGGACCTGCTGGTCATGTCGGTGGCGGATGCATATCTGCGGTATGTGAGGTTCGGGCGTGATGGGGCCGAGTCCACGACCAAGTCGTATGCGGGCGCTGTCGCGTTGTATCTGTCGTGGTGCGCGGCCACGGGGCAGGACTGGCAGGCCGCGGCGGGGAAGATGCCGTCGTTCGTGCTGTGGCTTCGCCACTCCCCGTCGCAGCCAGGAGGGGCAACGGCCGGCGGGGTGGGCACGATCGTGGTGCGTGGACCGAGGCGGATCAACTGCGTGCTCGCGGGGGTGCGGGGGTTCCTGGCCTTCGCGGTGGATCACGGCGACGCTCCGAGAGGAGTGCTTGGTCAACTGTACGAGCTTGCCGATAGCCAGGACCTGCCGGCGGAGGCGCGCGGCGAGGACGGCGCCTGGAGGCTGCGGATGAGGGCCCGGCACCGGGTTCCGATTGTCAGGCAACGGCCCGGCCGGGCCAGCGATGACGACGTCCTCCTGCTGTTGCGGGCGTGTCGATCGGCGCGTGACCGGCTGCTGATGCTGCTGCTCGCGCTGGCAGGTCTGCGTCGCGGCGAGGTGGTTGGACTGCGGCGCGAGGACGTCCACTTCCTGCTCGACTCATCGGCTTTGGGCTGCAGCTTCCCCGGATCGCACCTGCACGTGGTGCGGCGACAGAACATCAATGGCGCGTGGGCGAAGTCGCGGCACTCGCGGATCGTCCCGGTGGATTCCCTTGTGGTGCAGGCCCACGACCAGTATGTCGCCGAGCGGGCCACGAAGGCCGGGGCGTGGGAGAGCGACTTCGTGTTCGTGAACCTGTTCCGTGCGCCAATCGGCGCGCCGATGACTCCCGGTGCGGTCAATGCACTGCTGGCCGCGGCCTCCCGCCGCGCGGGTCTGGATCGGGCGGTGCACCCCCATGCGCTGCGGCATGGGTTCGCCAGCAACGTCCTCGATGCCGGCGGGAGCATCGACGAGGTCCAAGAGCTCCTCGGGCATGCCTCGATCAGTTCGAGCCAGGTGTATGTCCACCCCGCACCGGAGCGGTTGCGGGCGGCGGTCGAGCGGGTAGGCCGAGCCGTCGGCCGCGGCGGCACCGAGGACGTGACAAGGTGAGCGCGTTGCCGGCTGGTGCGCTGGCCGCCTCGACACACGAGGACGAACTGGAAGCCGAACAGGCCAAGGACATCTGGGCGATGTCCGTGTTTGGCCATCGCGGACGGTTGGACTTCACCGCGATCAGCCAACCCTGGCTGCGCGAAGGTACGAAGCGGTGGGCGATACAAGACCTGATACGCCGTCGAGGCGACGGAGTCACCACAGTGCTGAGAGCTCACGTCGCGGCCTTGACCGGGCTCTCGGAGAGCCTGCGCATCCATCGCAGCGACCACGGCCTGATCATCGGCGCGCTCGGCCGCCACGACATCGAGATGTTCCTGCAGCGACTCGCCCACCTGGAGCACTGCGACAAGATCAGCGCCTTGTCCCGATCCCTGGGCTGCCGGAAGGTCCATCACGCGCTACGCCAAATGCGACTACTCGGCCTGACCCGGGCCGGCGAGCCACTCGGCGGGCTGCCCGACGACTTCGCGCTCCGCCGCGAGGACGTTCCCCGGCGCCCGGACCGGCCGGCCCCACACCGGGCGTTGCCGCCCGAGATCCTCGCCCAGCTCTGCGATGCCCGCGCGTTGCCGGCTGGTGCGCTGGCCGCCTCGACACACGAGGACGAACTGGAAGCCGAACAGGCCAAGGACATCTGGGCGATGTCCGTGTTTGGCCATCGCGGACGGTTGGACTTCACCGCGATCAGCCAACCCTGGCTGCGCGAAGGTACGAAGCGGCCGGTTGAGGCGGGTCATCAGCGTCACGTCCTCGGTGCCGCCAAGTCTCGGTGCCCTACGGCACCTGCCGCGAACCCTCGAACGTCCAAGCTGGGGGTGGCGCCTGCCCATTCCGGTTCCGCTGCGTCGGCTGCGACCACTTCCACACCGATCCCTCCCATCTGCCCGAGTTGAAGGCATACCTGCATGACCTACTCCGAGACCGCGAACGCGTACTGGCCACCGCCGATCTCGAAAACTGGGCCAGGACAGAAGCTTTGCCCTCAGAAGAGGAAATCCGACGGGTCAAAGACCTCGTGCACCGAGTCGAAGAACATCTCGAACAGCTCACCCCCGCCGAACAAGCCGACATCGCCACGGCCATCTCGGCAGTGCGACGCACCCGCCAGGTGACCGGCCTGGGCATGCCCAGCATCAACCGCCAGCCCGATCTCGGCAAGCCACTGGAGAGACCGTGAACACCAACGCCATCGCCGCCGCCCGGCAGGCCCACAGCACCAGATGCCGACAACGCGTCCTCGCCGCGCTCGAGCAGGCTGCGCATTTGGGTGACGAGATCACCGTCTCCGCGATCGCCCGCCTCGCCCTATTGACTGAACTAATACGAAAGTCTTCCCAGTTCAACGGGCATGTAACGGCTTCTTGCATTACTGTCTCCGCTCATGATCGGAGACGGTGAGCCCGAGCGGGATTTGGCCCAATTGCTGGTTCCTCGGTCGGGTCGGCTGGAGGCGACGGGCAATCGGTACGAGCCCTATCAGCTGCTTGATCCTGATGGGGTGCCCGTGGTGGCGGTCACCGCCTACTTCCGGGATCTGCTGGCCTCGGGGCGAGCGGAGTCCACGCTCCGTTCGTATGGGATGGATCTGCTGCGATGGTTCCGGTTCCTGTGGTCCGACACCGGCGTCGCGTGGGACCGGGCGACTCGGGTCGAAGCCCGTGATTTCTGCAGATGGATGCAGGTCGCAGGGAAGCAGCCTCGCCCGCATTGGCGCGCGTCTGGAGCGGCCCTGTCATCGAAACCGGCTCGTGGTCAAGCCTTCGCGCCGTCGGTGCGTGCGCATTCCGAAACGGTGCTGCGCTCGTTCTATGACTTTCACCGAGATGCGGGCACCGGGCCGATCATCAACCCGTTCCCGCTGGACCGGTCCCGCCGCGCCGGTCGGGCGCACGCGCACCACAATCCCATGGAGCAGCACGGCAACGAGCGCAGCGGGCGGTATCGGCCCAAAGTGCCCCGCCGGGTCCCGCGCAGCGTCCCGGACAGCGAGTTCAACGAGATCTTCGCCCGGCTGCCGTCGCATCGTGACCGGGCACTGATCGCCTTCTACGTGTCAACGGGGGCGCGGGCGTCGGAGTTGCTGTCGACCACGCTGGCGGGAGTGGATCCAGGGCGGCAGTTGATCACGGTGGTGCGCAAGGGAACCCGCGAGTTGCAGGAACTGCCGGCGTCCACGGACGCGTTCGTGTGGTTGCGGCTCTACCAGGTGGAGATGGCCGATCTGATCCCCAAGGGACGCAGGCAGCCGCTGTGGTGGACGCTGCGACGTCCTGCCCGGCCGCTGACCTATCACGCCGTGCACCGCATGTTCGAGCGAGTCAACCAGCAGGCAGGCACCTCGGTGACGTTGCATGCCTTGCGGCACACGGCGACCTATCGGATGGCCGAGGACCCGGCCTTGCCGCTGACCGATGTCCAATTCGTCCTTGGTCATGCTCAGTTGACCACGACTCAGATTTACCTGACGCCCCGCAAGGAGGATGTGATCCGGCGGGTGCTGGCCCACCACGCCGAGCAGACTCGGCGGGCGGTTGAGCGGGCCCGCCCGGCCCCGGCGCCCGGCTACCGGCCGGAGACGCTGGACGCCCTGTTCGGCAATGGCGTGTCGTGACCGCCACAGTTGATGAAGCGCGCCTACTGGCCGGGAGACCGCCGACAGGGCGGGACGCGGCCCGCATTCGTTTCCCGGCCCGGCCTTCTCCGGGGACCTGGCCGGCCACCGGTCAAAGCCGCGACGCGGTGTGGGATCGATTGACCCGCGCACCTTTTGTGGTGGACAACGCCCACACCCAGAAGATCCGCCTCCGAGGGTTGACGTTTCTGCTGGACTGGTTGGAGGCCCAGCCGGGCGGGACCTGGCAGGAGCGCTGGCTTGCCAGCGGAGCCGACTCCGCAGGCGCGGGATGGCGCAAGATCCCGGCCCGATGGCTGCAGGAGCACGGCCTGGTCGCCGAATGGCGGTTGGAAGCGCTGACCTCGGCGTTGTTGGTGGCGATCAGCGCAGATCTCGTGCGCCCCGCGCTGGGTTGGCTGGTGGCCAAAGCGACAGGCCCGGGAAGCCTGGTGCGTCACCTGGCACAGACGCGTGACCCCGACGGGTTCGCCAGGCTGCGGATCCTGTGCGACGCGGATCCCCACGTCTCCTCGATCGCCAACAGCCACACCTTGTATCGCGCCGCCGAGATCATCGCGGCCAAGGGTGGCCTGCTGGCCGACGTCACCGTCGGGGACGTCCTGGAGTTGCTGGACGTCGAACTCGACACGCTGGCATCGGTGTCCGGGGACGCCGCCGTGTTCTACCGGCTGCTGCGCACGGCAGGTGTCGTCGGCCCAGACTCGCCGTCGACGCTGCGGGAGGTACGGGGTGAATCGCCCCGGGTTCTACGGAGGCTCGGCTATCTGGTTCCGGCCTCAGCGAGGACCGGTGTCTCACGGTAGTCGGCCGCCGTGTGATTCGACCAGTAGGCGGTCTCGTACTCTGCGGGTGGGACGTGGTCGATCTCGCCGTGCAAGCGGCGGTGATTGAACCAGTCGATGTACTCGGCGACCGCCCACTCGACGTCTCCAAGGCCTCGCCAGCCCCCGTGCGGGCGCATCACGGGATTGCGAATGCACTCGGCCTTGAACAACGAGTTGAACGCCTCCGCCATCGCGTTGTCATACGAATCTCCCTTGGAACCAACAGAAGACACTGCGTCACACTCGTCGAGGCGCTCGGTGTATCGCACCGCTCGATACTGCACGCCGCGGTCGCTATGGTGAATCAATCCGGCGACGTCCTGGCCGACCCGTCGGCGAGCCCACAACCCCATATCCAAGGCGTCGAGGGCCAGGTCGGTACGCATCGACGTCGAAACCTGCCAACCGACGATCATCCGGGAGAACACGTCGAGGATGAACGCGGCGTACACCCACCCCGAATGAGTGCGAATGTAGGTCAGGTCCGCCACCCACAACGTGTTGGGCGCGTCGGCGACGAACTGCCGCTGGACCCGATCCGCCGGCCGCGGAGTCTCGGCCCCGTCAGCGTGCGTGGTCTTCCGCCCTTTCAACCGTAATATTCCCCGTAACCCATCGGCTTTCATCAATCGTTCCACGGTGCACCGGGCCACTGACATCCCTTCTCGTTTCAGACTGGCGTGCACTTTGCGGGCCCCGTACACCCCGAGATTGTCGGCATGAACACCCCGGATCCGGGACAGAACCTCGCGGTCACGCACCGCACGTGCCGATTCGGTTCGCTGGGGGCTCAGGTGAGCTCGGACCGTGGACGGAGCGATCTGGGCGGCCGTACCGCGCAAGACCGCGCAGATCGGATCGACTCCGTGTTCGTCGCGGTGAGCAGCGACGAACTCCACGATCAGCGCTGTGGGCGGTCGATCTCCGCCGCAAAGAAAGCCGAGGCCTGCTTGAGGATCGTGTTCGCCCGCCGCAGCTCGCGATTCTCCCGTTCCAACTGGGCAATCCGTTCGGCATCACTGGTAGTGGTGCCCGGGCGCACGCCGCCGTCGACCTCGGCCTGCTTGACCCAGGTCCTGAGCGCCTCGGGATGCACACCGAGCTGATCGGCGATCCGCTTGAGCGCTCCCGGCCGCGTCGCCGGATCCTGGCGGGCCTCGACCGCCATCCTCGTTGCTCGTTCCTTCAGCTCAACGCTGTACTTCCGTGGTGCTGCCATGCTCTCCATCCTTCACAGGTTTGAGAGCCTCCGACAGACCCGGGGCGATTCAGGGCACCGCTGGACCGCGCACACCCGAGGAACTGATCGACCGATACGGCCTCGTCTGCCGTCCGATCCGTGATGTGCTGGTGGACTATCTGCGGGAGCGTCAGCCGTCGCTGGACTACTCCAGCATGGAAGGCCTCGCGTGCGCGTTGGGGGCGCGATTCTGGAAGGACTTGGAGATCCACCATCCCGGCATCGACAGCCTCCGCCTGCCCGACGAGGTCGCCGCCGCCTGGAAACAACGACTGCGCACCAAACAGAAGACGATTACGGCGAAGACCGGGGAGAAGGTCACCGTCGACGTCCCACGGCTGAACTATCGGGAGTGCCTGATCCCGATCCGGGCGTTCTACCTGGACTTGGCCCAGTGGGCCGTCGACGACCCGGGCCGCTGGGCCCAGTGGGCGGTTCCCTGCCCCATCAAGGAAGAAGAGGCGAACAGGCGAAAGCTCCAGCGGCACCGCAAATCCCGTATGGATGCCCGCACCCGGGAACGGCTACCCGTTCTGCCGACCCTGGTGCGCACCGTCAATGAGCACCGCAAAGCAACCGAGATGCTCCTGCAGGCAGCCCGCCATACCCAGCCTGGGGAGCCGTTCACCGCAGCCGGGCAGACACTGATCCGCTCCGTCACCGGCCACAAAGCCATCCGCGGCAAGGTCTGGGCGGAGGACCCCGTCACCGGCAAGCGACGCGACCTCGAACTCGAAGAAGATCACGCCTTCTGGGCCTGGGCGATCGTTGAAGTTCTGCGGGCCACCGGCATCCGGGTCGAGGAGCTGCTGGAACTCTCGCACCACAGCTTTGTGCAATACCGCCTTCCCACCACCGACGAAATGGTGCCGCTGCTACAGATCGTCCCATCCAAGACCGACGAGGAGAGACTCCTGTTGGTCTCGCCGGAATTGGCGGACGTGCTCAGCGCAGTCATCCACCGGGTCCGCGACCACACCGGCAAGATCCCACTGATCGCCTCCTACGACTGGCAGGAATGCGTATGGCTGCCACCGTCGCCGTTGTTGTTCCAGCGCCGATTCGGCGCCGAGCGCCGCAGGATCAGCCCCGACGTCGTTCGCGACATTCTCGCCGCCGCATTGGTCCGCACCAGACTTACCGACCCGTCAACTGATGAGCCATTGCGATTCACGCCCCATGATTTCCGAAGGCTGTTCATCACTGACGCGATCATGAGCGGGCTGCCACCGCATATCGCCCAGGTGATCGCCGGCCACCGCGACATCAACATCACCATGGGCTACAAAGCTGTCTATCCGGACGAAGCCATCCAGTCTCATCTGGCGTTCCTTGCCCGACGGCGGGCCATGCGGCCCACCGAAGAATACCGCGTCCCCACCGATGCCGAATGGCAGGAATTCCTTGGCCACTTCGAGCGCCGCAAGGTCTCCACAGGAATCTGTGGGCGCGCGGTCGGAACACCATGTGTCCACGAGCACAGTTGCCTACGTTGCAGCATGCACTGGCCGGAACCCGGCCAACGGCAACGCATTGTCGAGATCCGAGACAATCTGATCGCCCGCATCGCCGAAGCCGAACACGAAGGCTGGCTCGGCGAAGTCGCAGGACTCCGGATCAGCCTCGCCGGAGCCAACGACAAGCTCGCCCAAATCGACCGGCGCTCGGACAACGACTCCGTCAACCTCGGCGTGCCGAACACGCAACGTCCGAAAACCTCACAAACGCACCATAATCCTTAGTTCAGAGAAGCCGGGGTGAACCGCAGCTTCCTCTACCGTCACCGCGACCTGCACGCCGCGGTGCTCGTCAAAGCCGCCGAACCAACCACCACCAGGACCGGCGGCCCGAGTGCCAGCCGGCCGTCACTCATCGCCGACCTGGCCAACGCCCACGACCGCATCACCCGTCTGTCTCACGAAAACACCCAACTCCGCCAACGCCTGTCCGAGCAACTCGGCGAGCAGGCGTGGCGAGAGTCCGGCCTCGGTCCCCCAGACGACATCGACCGGCTCCACCGCCGCATCACCGAGCTCGAACAACACACCGCAGAACAACGCCGTCAACTCGCAGAACGCGACGACGAACTCGACGCCACACGAGCCACCAACCGCGAGCTGATGACCCGCCTCAACCGGCCACACCCCGACGGGCGTAACCACTAGACCCACACCTGTGGCCCACACTAGAGTCTCGCCCGACGACGCTTGGCATGCACATACGAGGTCGGCTCCCGGCCGCAGTCGCGTCGGACCCCGAGAGAACCTTGGAAATGAGACGCCGCCCGGACCATATCCGGATCCAATAAAAACCCAGGTCGAGGCGTCTCACAAGTTAATTCCACAATCCCGTGTCACAACCTTCGTGCAGACCTGACTTTCAGTACGCCCCTGGAGATGGATTTGGGGTACGCACGGATAACGACGCCCAAACAGGAACTCGCGCGGCAGATCGACGCGCTCACCAAAGCCGGGATCAACCCCCCGGCGAACGTCTACGCGGACAAGAAATCCGGGGCCACCACCGAACGTCCCGAACTGCAGCTACGTTCGAACGGGCGATGCGATCGTGGTGCACACCCTCGACCGGCGGCCGCACCGTCCGCCTCCAGGGGAGGCTCTCGCACCGGCCTCGCGGCGATCGCTACAAGAGGTCGAAGTACTGCGAGCGAGCCTTCACGGCATGAATGAGCAGCTCGTTCCCGCTGTCGAAGCGCAGGACAACCAGTTCCAGGAGCCGACCGTTCGGGTCGAAACCCAGCCGGAACTCGCGCGCGGGGTTGTCGTCGTCCAGACCAGCGGTATATACATGATGCACTGCCGCGTAGATGCCATCGTTTTCGCTGATCCCGTGTTTGAGCGCGGATTTATGCGCCTTCACGCGACCTGGGTCCAGGCACGCACCGCTTCTCGAATCGCCTCGGAGCGGGAAACATGCTCCTGCTCGGCACGGGCGTTCAATGCCTTCAGCAATGCCTCGTCCATCCGTACCGGCACCACCGCGCCGGGGCCGTCCCCCACGGTCGGCCGGCCGCGTTTGCGCAACTTTTCGACGTCGTAACCGGCCTCGGCCTCGTCTGCCCACTTCTCGATCATCCCGTCCGTGACGGGCGCTCCGTTGATCGTCTCCTCAGCCATGCCCATTATCGTAATACGAAAATAGATTCTAGGCCACGATCGCCAACCAGGCCCCAGGGGCGGTCGATCCGAGTGATACCTGCCGCTCCCGTTCTTGCGGTCCATCGAGCCCGTCCTTGCGGTCCATCGAGCCCGTCCCGGATACAAACAAAAGCCCAGCTAGCAGCTCGAAAATTGGTTCTACGTTCCGTGTCACAACATCGCACAGACCTAACTTTCGGCACTCTCGTCACATGGAGTTGGGGTACGCCCGGGTGTCGACGAGCAAGCAGGACCTGACGCGGCAGATCGACGCGATCCGCAAGGCCGGGGTCGACCAGGCGAGCATCTACGTGGACAAGAAGTCCGGGGCCACCACCGAACGTCCTGGATTGCAGGCGCTGCTGGGCTACGCCCGCAAGGGCGATGCGATCGTGGTGCACACCCTCGACCGGCTCGGCCGCACCGTCCGCGACACCCTCAACCTGATCCACGACCTGCACCAGCGCGGCATCGGATTCCGAAACCTGGCCGATCCGATCAAAATCGACTCGACGAACCCGGACGACCCAATGGGGCAGTTGGCGGTGGTGCTGCTGGCGCTGTTCGGGCAGATGGAACGCACCTACGCGCTCGAGCGGGCCGCCCATGCCCGCACCGTGGCCACCGAGAAGGGACGACGCACCGGTCGGCCCAGCGTGGTCACCGACGCCCAACTCGCCTACGCCACCCAACTCCGGGCCGGCGGCGCCACCATCGCCGAGATCACCGACAAGACCGGGCTGACCCGCTCGACCCTCTACCGCCATCTCCCGTCTCGTCCGCCGGAGACGCGCACCCCGGACACCCCGCAACCCGAGAACAGGACGTCCCCGCCGCCTGTTGCTGCGTCTTCGTCACCGGCGACCGGACCGTCGGCCTGTCCGACCTGCGGATACGAGCCCGCCACCCGCCGGGATCTCGTCCCGCACCGCGCCGATCTCGCCATCGTCTGGTTGCACCTCGGCGATCTCGGCGACCTGCGCGAGGCCCGGCACTGCGCCCGCTGTCAGCCCCACGGCCACGTCCTGGTGGTCAGCTGCTCCCGGTGTGGGGACGGTCCGCTGGTCACCGGCACCGATTCCGGCACCGACGAAATCCCGGCGGCGGTGCGGGGCTGGCTCGCGCAACAGGACTGGGTAGTGGAGTCGGACTTGTTGTGCCCCAAGCATTTCTGAACCTCAGCGGGTTTCGCGGTCGTCGAGCAGGTGCTGCAGCCGCCGGCAGGTCGCTTCGTGCCGTTCGGCTTCCCGGTCCCAGCCGCGAGTGCGGGCGTCATCGATCAGGACCTGCTCGGTCGCCAGGCGCGCCCTGATCCGCGGCGCGTACTCGGTGGTGGTGAGGAACTTCGGACAGGTGAGGATCAGGTCGCACTCGCACGGGCCCTCGGCGGGCAGCCGCAGGCAGTGACCCAGTTCGAGTTCGGTCTTGAGGAAGTTCGTCTTCAGCCAGTCCACGGTGTCGTCGTCGAGAGCGTCGTGCAGGAGGGCGTCGGCGGCCGGGCCGGCGATCCGGTGCCCGTCGGCGAGGGCGGTCTCGTATTGGCGCCGGATCTCGGGATCGGAGATGCGGCTGTAAATCATGGACATTGTGGCACTGCGATGGCCGAGTATTGCCATGATCGTCTGGATGCGGGCACCGCCCTCGGCGAGCTGGGTGCCGAGGGTGTGCCGAAACCTGTGCGCACTGACGGTCGGGGATCCTCGGTCGTCGACCAGACCCGTTGCCGCGCAGACGGTGCGGAATGCCTCGTCGAAGAGGGTTTTGCCCGAGAGTAGCTTGCCGCGCCGAACGAACACGTAATCGACCCGGCGGCCGGTGACCTCGTCGATCCGGGCGATCGAGCGTTGTGCCCGGGCCAGGCTGGTGGCATGCTCGAGCGCCGTGGCGGCGTCCGGGTGCAGCGGGACGATCAGTTCGGTGCGGCCTTTGCCGACCGGGATCCGCAGCCGTGGATGCCCGCCCGGATAGGTGTCGAGGCAATCCCAGGTCAGTCGGCGGATTTCGTCGCGTCGGGCCCCGGACCACCGCAGCAACAACAGCGCGGCCCTTTGCAGCGGGTCGGCCAGGTCGTCGACCGCGGTCATGATCGCATCGAGTTCGTGTTGCGGAAGATACCGGGGAATCGACTCAGGACGCCGCGGTGTGTCACGGGGGGTCAGCAACGGTCGTCCGGGCACCTCCGCCCATCCCCAGACCGCGGTGTCGCGGCAGAACCCGGCGATCGCGTTGAGTTCGTGCTTGACCGTGGTCGTCGCCAGCGGCAGACCGGTGTGTTGGCTCGGACAGGTCGGCAGCCACCGCATGTACTCTTCGATGGTCGCGCGATCGACCTGCGCGAAACTGCTGACCTGCGGGTGATTCTCGCCGAGCCAGTTGACGAACCGGCGCAAAGCCTGCCGGGCGTTGTGAACTGTCTGCGGCCGATCGAGCTTGGCGTCGAGCCGCAGTTGTAGGTATCGCTCGATGACCGCCCGGATCTTGGGCGGGCACGGTTCGGGGAGCAGTCGGTCGGTCCAGTTTTCGATCGTTCGCGTGCCGATGCGTGGTGCTGCCGTGACCTGGCCGACGTTGTACAGCAGCACATGGGTGGCGTGCAGGTTCGCGAGGTGATTGCGGAGGAACCCGCGGTTGGCGTCCGGATCATCGTGAAACTGGCCGTTCGCGAACAGGGTCCGGCGCAGAACATTGAAATCGTCGCGTGCGGCGAAGTCGCGGATGGCCGACCCGAATGCGAACAGATCGGCGGCGGTGATCGCGGTCATGTCGGGGTCGCCGCGGTGGAGCATGACCCGGCCCAGGCACCACGTCAGACTGTTCCGTGCCTTGGCCGGGGCGTGGCCCAGTTCGGTCAGTCGCGCGACCCACTGCTCGAACAATAGGAGATCGACGCCGAGGCCGGTGCTGCCGCTGCGCCGGTCCAGCAGACGTGCGTACTTTCGGCCGAGAAGGAAGTCGAAGTCCAGGCCAACCCCTTGCACCATGGACAGATACACCAGGTATCCGCTGGCGCGATGCGAGTCGGTGCGCCCGTTCGATCGCATGCCCTCGCCGACAAATCCCAAGCGCACCAGCAGTGGCTGCTCGAACCACGCCTCGAGGTTCGGCCACCGCTCGACGAACCGCCGATAGGCACCCATTCGCTCCCACCGGGCCGGCAGGTGGGGAACGTGCGCGTCCACCCACACCCGGTATTCGCTTTCATCGACGTGGCGGCGCTGGACCGGTACCGGTCCAGCGGCTGCCGGCCCGGTCATCGGCGATCCCGCAGCGCGGCCGCGTACTCGTCACGAACCTGCTGGTCGGAGACCCGGGTGTCGATCCGAGTCGACTCCGGTGAGGCGTGTCCGAGGCGTCGTTGCAACGCCAACTCCCGCATCCCCGCCTCCCACATCGCTGTCGCGTGGGTGCCGCAGGGCGTTTGGGGTTTTGTCCACCGTGCGTATCCCGAGCGTGTCCAGCCGCCGGGCGAACATCCGCACGAGCGCGGCATACGAGAGCGGCTCGCAGCGACGAGCGCCCCAGCCCCCGACCAGAAACACGAACGGACTCGGTGCGTCGACCGGACGTTCATGGAGCACATACCGATTGACCGCATCCAACGTGCGAGGCTCGAGCAGGTCGACGACCCGTTCGTGCCGGGACTTCGCCCGCACGCCCCGCGGATGGTCGTCTCGTTTACGAATCGTGACCCGCCGTCGGCCGTAGGCGATATGGCCGAGCTGGAGCCCGAGCACCTCTCCCGGCCGCAGGGCACCGTCGAGCATCAACAGCACCATCGTCAGATCCCGCAAACAGGTCATGCTCTCCAGCAGCGCAGTCACCTCAGACCCGCTCATCGGACGTGGCAACCGGTGCGGCAACCGGACCCGCACCTCCCGGCTGACCGGCTGCTGCCTACTCGCATTCCCCATGAAGGGGCGGTGCCGTTCGGCGACCATCGCCAGCGCGACATCACGACGGCGCCGCATCGGGTTCTCGCCGGTGACGAGTTCGGCGACGATCGCCCAGTCGTAGAAACTCGATACTGCGGCCAGCACTCGCGCCACACTCGAGGGCACCAACAGCCGCCCGCCGGACCCGACGGACGAGAGGCCCAGCCGGCTGCGCCGGCCCACGCACCGGTCGTCGCCGCAGCCATCCGAGCAGCTCCAGGGCCAGTGACGGCCGGAATTCGCGCCAATCGATTCCGCGTTCGGCGAAGAACTCGAACACCAAGCGCAGATCGTAGCCGTACGCCAGCGCCGTGTTCGGGCTCCGGCCGGAATCCAGCACGTACCGCAGGAACCGGGTCACCGACGGCACCGGCTCGCCATCGGGTCCCACCAGGACCACCGAGGGCACGATCCCGCCCGTCTTCACGGCCTGCACGTGCATGACCCCAGCCCACCACCGGGTGATCCGATCCGCGTGCCAACTCGCCGTGAGATGTCCACATAAGTACGAAACTATCCGGCAGTGGTGCGCCCTCGGCCTGGTCTCTTCGGTCGTGGACCACTGCGTACCTGACTTCGCCGGGGGTCTGAACACCGTGGACCGCAGCGCGTCCTCGAGCAGATCGACGACCGCCTCGAGTTCTCCCACTCCCCTCAGCCCGACCTGGATTCGGTGGACGGTCCGCTCTGGATTCTGCTGCCGGTAGTCGGCAGTCTGCTGGGCGCTCGAGGAGTTCCCCGACCTTGTTTAAGCGTCCTGGCCGCAACGGTGTTTGCGATGATCCCCTGGCCTGCCGTTCGTCGAGGGCGAACCGTTTGGAGATGTGTCCGGGCCCGCCGCAGGGACAGGGCCCGAAATCGGTCAAGTATCGGCGGCGCCGAGCGCGACCCCGAGCGCAGCGCAATGGTTACAGCCTGTGAAGCGGTGGATGGGGGGTCCGTGCTCTGACCCCGCCAGCCTCCGGTCTGTGGTAAACCGGCGGGCCGGGCGACCGCCCCGGTGTCGGTGGTGCGGCCGTCATTTATGCTGATCCCCTGAACCGATTATCACTTCCACGGTGGTGCATACCGGTCCAGTCGGAAAGGGTGGCCCGGGAAGGTCTGGCGTCGAGGCCGGTCGGTTCCCGAGGGGGTCGTAGGGCCACGTCCGACTTCGTGCGTTGCGTCCTCGCTGCGATGGGTGGTGCTGTGGAACTGCTGGTGCTGACCGGTGACCTCGACCCCGAGTCCGTGTTGCCCGCGCTCGGGCTGCTCGCGCACACGGCACGGTCGGCGCCGCTGGAGGCGTCGTCTTTCCTCGACACGGATCGGGTCGATGTCGTCCTCGTCGACGCGCGGGCCGACCTCGCGGCCGCTCGTGATCTGTGCCGGTCGCGCAAGACTTCAGATTCCGCCGTGGTTCCGGTGGTTGCGGTCCTGACCGAGGGCGGGTTGGTCGCTGTCACCCCGGAGTGGGGGCTCGACGACATCCTGCTGACCGGCGCGGGCCCGGCCGAGCTGAATGCCCGGCTGCGCCTGCTGGCCGGCCGCAGCGGTGGAGCCGGTCCGGATGGCACCGTGAAGATCGCCCTCGGCGATCTGGTGATCGACGACCTCACCTACACCGCCCGGGTGCGTGGCCGTCCGCTCGATCTCACCTACAAGGAGTTCGAGTTGCTCAAACACCTTGTCCAGCATGCTGGTCAGGTCTTCACCCGGGCGCAGTTACTGCAGACGGTGTGGGGCTACGACTTCTTCGGCGGCACCCGCACCGTGGACGTGCACGTCCGCCGGGTGCGGGCGAAGCTCGGCGTCGAGCACCATTCGCTGATTCAGACGGTCCGCAACGTGGGGTACAAGGCGGCGGCGCAGCACCACACCGGCACGACGGACCCGCAATCCTGAGCGGCCGTACGTCGACGCCTCCGGGTGGAAGGACCCGGCGAGCGCCCTTGTCCGTGGGCGCTGACTCGTCATGATCCCGGGTCCCGGGGTATTGAGAGCCGTTCAGGCGTCCGGCGCAGTCGGGTCCGTCGGGTGATGGTCGGGTCCGTGACGCCCTCGATGCCGGTGACGCGCATCGTGACCGATCAGCTACGACCAGTGGGCGGAGATGTCGGTCGGGTCGGTGAGGGGGCAGGTTTCGTGCCGCGCCAGTTCGGCCGGAAGGCCTTCGGCGGTCGGCACCATTCGCAGCTGGATTCCGCCGGGAAGGAGAGGATTTCCGGCAGTGTCAGGGTCCGATCGGAGCCGGGCAGCGAGAAGGACCGGGCCACCGATCCGGACTCCACCTGTGGGCGGCCGCGTTCAGGCGATGTCGACCGCGCCCGGCACGCCGCAATACAGGCACTCGAGCTGCAACAGGACTTCAAACGGGACGTACAACGGGCAGAACTACGCCCGATACCAGTACAAGGTGACCGATGGTGGGCGGATCTGGTTCTTTGTCGATCCTGCACAGAATGGCGCCAAGATCGCGGGCCGGGTTCTGCTCGAACGCTGCGAACCCGGCCACCCGAAGGAAACCGAATAGGTCACGCACAGCTATGGGCCACTCGGGTCCCCGAGGCGGTCGCGGCGCCGGATCTGCACGCGTGAGCAGGAAACGCGGCGCGGTTCTCGGCGGGATCTGTGTCGGGGGCCGCGCCGATCGGCCCTGGTTGGACCTCGCTCCGGCGGAGGCACAGCCGGTGTAGATCGCTGTGCACGGCCCGTACCCGACCCCGGGGTGCGGGACGTTTCGGGTGCGACAGGGCTGTGACCTGGTGTGATGACATGTCCCCGGTTGTGATGTGGGGGTGCCGGCGACGTGTCGGGGGGAGTGCGGCGGTCCTGACACGGATCGATCAACGACCAGCTCGGGGCCAACGTCAGCCTGCACGATCTGCGTCACACGCTCGGATTGCGCCTGATCGCCGATCCCGACGTCACCCTCGTCGACGTCCAGCAGGTACTCCGACATCGGCAGATCACCACGACGGGCCGCTACCTTCGTCCCCGAGTAGGTGAGATCTGCCGCCAACGGACATCCGTCCCGGAGCGCTTCGGCCCCTCGATGATCTCCTGCGATGATCGTCGGTCGATCACCCTCCGGGACACAAACTCTCGCGCGCCCTGTTCCAGAACGGAAAGAGTTGCGGGCTACCGGCATCCGAGTGATCGAGTCGACCGAGCTCGACGAATTCCAGAATCGTCTTTCCTACTGTGTGCGAGAGTCGGCAGGCCTGAAGGCTCAGCTTCGCCGTTGCGGCGAATCCGATGTCCGTCGCGAAGGGGCCCAGATCGCTGGAGTTCACGAAGTTCTCCAGGCGGTCACCGAACCGGTTGTATTCAGTTTGGAGACCGAACCCGCAGGGCTGGCGGATCAGTTCGCCGCACGTCGTCGGACGGCCGTTGATGATGAAGGATCTGTCCTCGAGCGGGCGAGGCGACGGCTGTTGCGGCGGGTTACGTGTCAGGAAGTACACCGCTGCGCCCACGGCCAGGATCACGAGCAGTGCTGTAGCGATCCGCTTCATAACCCACCACGCCGTTCAACCGCGGACAACTCCGACCCCGGTTTCTCATCCTGCCGTATTCGACGACACGCGGGTCACGTACCCGCAAACCTCTCGAGCGGTGCCTGCGGGCGGCGATCGGGCGGGTGGGTTGTTCGACGGCACTGCGAGTGCGGACTGTCGTTCCGGCGCAGCAGATCGGCGGCCCGACCGGTGGGGGTGGCGGGCGGTGTCGACGACGTCCGCCGCCCGCTCAGCGGGATTCCAACGTTGAGCTCGTCGTAGTCGTCGATGGGCAGCTCCCCGGGTTCGAGGACACCGGTGGCGGTGCGCGCGGAATCGATCACGTTGGCGACGCCGTCGGCGCCTTGCTGACGGGTGACCTGTTCGGCGGTCTCGAGCGCCGCGTCGCGGATGCGGTCAGGGTCTTGACCGCGACGTCCCCGGCCCGGGCCCCGCGGCTGAGGAGCTCGTTCAAGGCGGGTGGGGTGGTGCGGACGGTGTCGAGGGCGCGGTCCAGGCTGCGCGCGGACCAGGTGACGGGCACGTTGACCAGTCTCACCGCGGCGCCGGCGGCGGCCTGCAACGGGGTGCGGCGGAGCGCCGCCGGGCCCCCAAGAGCGTCTTCGGCGAGGACGGTGGTCAGCCAATCCACCGTGGCCGAGTGTGCGGCGATCAACCGGAACGCGAGGTTTTCGATGTCGCGTTCCCCGGCGGCGACGGCGAGGGCCTTGATATAGCGGGCGTGGTCGAGAAGCTGGTGTTCGAGCGCCAGATCGCCGAACAGCGCCTCGTCGAACGGTTGGGCCTGCTCGGTCAGGGCCTTGACCGCGGCGACGGCGCGGCCGAGGAACGGGCCGATCAGCTCGGGGACACCGCCGAGTTGGCGGATCGCGGCGTCGATGGCCTCGGCGCGGGAGCGGCCGTTGGCGGCGTTCTCCGACAATTCGCGGCGCACCGCGTCGGTGCGGGCCTGAACGATGCGGGTTTCGGCGACCTGCATTTCGGTGTGGGTGAGATCGAGAACTGCGCGCAACTGCGCGAGCAGGGTGGTGGTGTCAGTGGTGCTCATGCGGGTTCGCCCCTTCTGCGTTGACGGCATGGACTGGCGGTTGCACCCCTGTCCACGTACCCCGTGTACGCCGAGCTCACCGCGGTCCTGACAGTGTTCAGCCGCTGTTTACCTCAATGACCGGGGGCGTTTGCCTGGGTTCTCGGTGCGCACTCGTCGGCGGCATCGGCAAACGCCCCCGCGAAAGCCCGTGGTCGGGGCCCTGTTCAGGCGGACGGCCGGTGGGGTACTCGCGGTCGGTCGGGATCGGCGCGCCCAGGCGAAAACACCTGGGGGCCGGGGAGCGAGGAGCGAAGCAATGACCACAGCGGGTGGTCCGAGCTCGAGCAGCCTGGCGGACGTCATCGACACCATCTTGGACAAGGGCCTGGTCATCGACGCCTACGTGCGGGTGTCACTGGTCGGTATCGAACTGCTCACCATCGACGCCCGCATCGTGGTCGCTAGCGTCGACACCTACCTGCGCTTCGCCGAGGCGGCGAACCGGCTCGCGATCGGCAGTGAACCGAAGGGCCTGTCCGACCTCGTGTCCGATGTCAAGGGCAGTGGCAGCACGAAGTCCAAGACCAAGGGTGTCCTCGAGGGCGTGGGGGAGACGCTCGGTGAGCTGCTCAGCGGATCCGGAAGCGAACGCGAACCGGCACCCCGGCGGAGGCGGAAATGACCTCCGCCGACGACGCCGACGACAACGACAACGACTACGACTACGACTACGACAACGACAACGACAACGACAACGACGAGGGTGCTTCGGCGGCCGTGATCTATGTGTATGGCATCGTGCCCGCGGACGTGCAACCCGAGGACGACGCCACCGGCGTCCACGACGCCCCGATCGAGATCGTCGAACACGGCGACATCGCGGCGTTGGTCAGCGAGATCGACCCGGACCAACGACTGGGCACCCCCGCGGACCTGCAGGCCCACGCCCACATCCTCGACGGCACCTCGCACGTCGCTCCGGTGCTGCCGCTGCGGTTCGGTGCCGTCGTGTCCGACCGTGACGCGGTGATCAACGAGTTGCTCGCCGAACACGAGGACGAGTTCGCTGCCGCCCTCAATGAGCTCGAGGGCTTCGCCCAGTACATGGTGAAGGGCCGTTACGTCGAGGAGACCATCGTTCGGGAGATCGTCGACGAGAGCCCGAAGGCCACCGCCCTGCTCGAAACGATCCGCGACCAGCCCGAGGCCCAGCATCGGTTGTTGGGCAGAACGGTATGCCGAGTCCAGCGGTGCCACAACACCGTTCACTCGGGCATTGCGGTATGCCATCGGTGTTTCACGCGCCTGTCCCGGCTGGGGATGAGCCCTGAGGACATCGCGACTGCGATGGAGCTGCCCGACGAGCCGGCCCCGGCGACTCGATGCGCAGGCGGGGCGAAGATCACCGATGCGCAACTGCGGGTGCTGTGCGACGGACTGCGCTGGCGACAGGTGACCTCGATTGCCGTCGACCGCGCCGAGATCACCCGCAACAAATCGGTGCGCTCGCTGCGGGCCGCCCTCACCCAACACGTTCGCCGGGTCGCGACGACGGCACCGATCCTGAGCAGCCCGTGCCCGTGTGTTGGCGTCGTTCGGTGTGCTTTCCCGCCCCGGGTGATGCCGACCGCGCGCCGGATCTTGGCGTCGTCCTCTGCTGCGTGGGGGGCGAGTACCAAGCCATACAAAATTTTGTATACTTGTGGTGTGAAGAAGATCCAGTTCATGGGACCGCGCTGGAGGATCTTCGGGGTTTCCCCGATGCGGTTCGTCGTCGGTGTGGTTATCAGCTGGACCGTGTTCAGCAGGGGGTCGAGCCGACGGACTGGAAGCCGATGGTGGGTGTGGGTTCTGGTGTGCGGGAGATCCGGGTACGTGATGGGTCGGGAGCGTTCCGTGTCATCTACGTGGCGAAGTTCGCGGACCGGGTAGTTGTGCTGCATTGCTTCCAGAAGAAGTCTCAGAAAACGTCGGCGGCGGACGTGGCTACCGCGAAGAAGCGGTACCAGCAGGTGATAGCGGATGACGGGAAGGGTGAGCAGTGATGAGCGATGAAATCTATGGCAGCGTGTGGGATGCGATCGAGGACACTCCGCAGGAGGCGGAGAACATGCGGCTGCGGTCGACTCTGTTGATTGCGCTGTCTCGGCGCATCGAGACCGAGGGATGGACCCAGAAGGATGCGGCCGCCCGGCTTGGTGTGACTCAGCCGCGGGTGTCGGATCTGATTCGAGGAAAGATCGACCTGTTCAGCCTTGATGCTTTGGTCAACATGGTTTCGGCCGCCGGACTTCATGTCGATATGACGGTGAGCGCTGCCGCGTAGGGCCCTCGTCCGAGGCTGTATGGAGATTTCTTCGGGTCGGGCAGTGTGGACGAGGTGACACCGGCTGGGCGCGTGCCGATGGCGGCGTGGTTCATGATCGGAATCGATGGGGGCGTGGGTTGGCATGGTCTCCTTGGAGGGTACGGAGTCGGACCGGGCGCGCACCTTTGCGTTTCAGTCCGGGAAGTGTTGTGCGACATGACCCCTCGACACATCGCTGTTTCACATTTGATACCCAGGAAGAGGCTGGGGCATTGTTGGCCTGTCCCGCCCTGAACGTCCGGCAGACAGTGCCACGGATTGGTGGTTCACTCCCATATTCCGCTTTGCCGTCTCTTCACGATGCCGCCGCGTGGCTCTGGTTTCGTCATCTGAAGCAAAGAAGATGTCGGGATCTTGATTGCGACAGCCTGCGCGGCACTGCCGTTCCCATAATTCGGTGAGTGGGCGGGGAAGAGTTGACTGTTTGAGTAGATTCGACATCGGGTGGTGAGGTTTCCGGTTTGTTGTATCTGGCTCCGGCTTTCAGCTGTTTGCGATGAACAGAACTCAGGTATCGGGGATAGTTCGACGAAAGGAGCGTCGATCTGCGAATCTATTGTGGCTGTGTGTTCGTCGTAGCGCGATGAGGGCGACGGGACCTATGCCAGGCGACGCCGCGATAACGTGATCGGGGGCGGCCGTGTCCGTCCGCTGTGGTGCCGGGTGCAGCCTCGCGTAGCTTCGGCAGGGCCCGGGATCCCGGACTCGCGAAGAGTCGGTTGCGGGTCGGAGGATGCCTGGCGGCTCGCGCGCCGCAGCCGGGCGATGGTGCTCGTCGTCACGCGAGTTAGGAAAGCGCTGTTCATGCCCCGGATGATGAGGCGCTGACACTCGACGGCAATCGCTTTGTGCGGTTAGGACAGGGCGGGACGCGACTCGCGCAATTTGTAGCGTTGGATCTTCCCATTGGGTATCCGCGGCAACTCAGATATGAATTCGATGCTGCGCGGATACTTGTACGGTGCGAGCACGCTCTTGACGAAGTCTTGCAATGCGCTCACCTCTGCCTCGTCGCCGGCGACGTCGGGTACCAGTACCACCGCAGCGTGTACGACCATGCCTCGGTCGGGATCAGGGAGACCCACCACCGCGCATTCGCGAACGTGCGCGTGACGGCCGAGTGCGCGGGGGTGGTGTTCGCATCTATCAAGTCCGATCCTTGAGTTCTACAGGCATGGAAACGGGTGTGTCGGTCGATTCCTCATGCGTGTGCGGAATCCAGTATGTTCTTTGCCCGTTGCGCGACGGGGAGGTCGACGAACTCGCCGCCGGGCAGTCGCACCGCGGCTCCGTCGGCGTTCTCGAATGCGTCGACAACCTGTCGTGCCCAGTCGATGTCGTTCTGCCGGGGACTGAAGGTGGTGTGGATGGCCGGTAGCTGGGCGGGGTGGATGGCGGATTTGCCGAACAGGCCGAGGTCACGGCTGTGGGCGGCCTGGCGGACGAGTCCGTCGGTGTCGTCGATGTGCGGGTAGACGCTGTCGATCGGTGGGGCGATGCCGGCGGCGCGGGCGGCGACGACGAGGTGGGAGCGCACGTATTGCATGGGTGCGTCCCCTGTCCCGGTGCCGAGGTCCTTCTGTAGGTCGATGCCGCCGAGGGCGAGGTGTGTGACCGTGGGGTGGTCGGCGATCGCGAAGGCGTTGGCGACTCCTTTCGCGGTTTCGATGGCGCAGATCAGTGGCTTTCCGGGGGCCCGGTCGACGACCCAGCGGATGTCGTCGAGTGTTTCGACCTTGGGGATGCGGATGCCGTGCGCGGACGTGGCGACGGCCCCTAGATCAGCGTCCGCCAATTCGGTCCCCGGCGCGTTGATCCGCACCCATGCGGTTCGGGTGGTGATGACGGATGCGACGTTGTCCCGCGCTGTCGACTTCTCGGTAGGCGGTACCGCGTCTTCGAGGTCGAGGATGACAGCGTCTGCGCCGGCGTCGAATACCTTGCCGAGGAGTTTTCGGTTGTGGCCTGGTGCGAACAGGTAGCTGCGGTCCATCAGAGGACCCCCTTCTCGGCGAGTGCGGTCAGTCGGTCCGGGTCGATGTCGAGGGTGTCCTTGTAGAACTGTTGGTTGTCCTGGCCGAGTCGGCGGCCGGCGAAGTTGATCGCACCCGGTGTGCCGAGCATGCGGAGCATGAGGTTCTGCATCTTGATGGGGCCGAGGTCTTCGTCGTCGACGGTGGTGATGCAGTCGCGGGCGAGGACGTGCGGATCGTTCATCAGTTGCGCGACGTCGTAGATCGGTGCCAGTGCGGCGCCGACGCGTTCGAATTCGGCCGTGACTTCGTGCAGCGGTCTGTCGGCGATCCATTTCGCGACGGCCTCGTCGAGCAGGTCACCGTTGCGACTGCGTTCGCCGGCGGAGTCGAACCAGGGTTGTTCGACGATGTCGGGTCGGCCGACCAGGCGCATGACGCGTGCGGCGACGGAGGTGGCGCTCGCGGAGATGGCGACCCACCGCCCGTCCTTGGTGAGGTAGGTGTTGCGTGGGGCGTTGTTGGGGGAGCGGTTGCCGTTGCGGCCGGCGATGGTGCCGAGTTGGTCGTACGCGGTGGGGCCGGGGCCCAGGATCCCCAGCAGCGGCTCGAGCAGAGACAGGTCGATGACCTGCCCCTTTCCGTCGCTGTCCGGACCGTTTCGGTGCAGCAGCGCGGTCACCACACCGAAGGCGCCGGCGAGTCCGGCGACACCGTCGGCGAGGCCGAAGGGCGGCAGCGTCGGCGGACCGTCCTCGCCTCCTGTTTGGTGGGCGAATCCACTCATCGCCTCGGCGAGGGTCCCGAACGCTCGGCGCTCGGCGTAGGGTCCGGATTGGCCGAAGCCGGTGACCCGCAACATGATCAGTCCTGGGTTGAGGTCTTGGAGCCGGTCCGGGCCCAGCCCCCACTTCTCGAGTACGCCGGGGCGGAAGTTCTCCACCAGCACGTCGGCGTCGACGACGAGGTCGCGGAGCATCTGCTGACCGTCGGTGGTGCTGAGATTGAGGGTGATGCATGTCTTGTTGCGCGAGATGACCTTCCACCACAGTCCGTGCCCGTCCTTGCGTGCTCCGTGGGTGCGGGCGGGATCGCCTGTGGGGTGCTCGATCTTGATGACCTCGGCGCCGTAGTCGCCGAGCAGCATGGCAGTGATCGGTGCGGCGTAGACGGTACTGATGTCGAGGACACGGATGCCGTGCAGCGGACCACGCGTCGGAGTGGAGGTGCCGTCCGTGCTCTCGTCGGCCTGGTCGTCAGGCGAGCGGATGTCACTCGGGTGTGCAGTCATAGGCTGTCCTCGCGTGGTGGGGAGAGTCGATACGGGGGCGGCGGACGAGTGGCCGCCCGACAGGCGGGTGCCAGGTGTCCCGGCGCGGCCGAAAAATTGTCAGGGCGCCGCTGCCGCCACTTCAGACTGGCACCCACACGGTTCAACTACAATCGCGGGTATGTCGACAGGCATTAACTTCTTCTAAAGTCAGGAGGTGGGTCGGGTGCTGGACACGAACAGGATGTTCACGCTGCGCGAGGTCGCCGAGCACGGCTCGATCACCGCGGCGGCGGCGGCGCTCGGGTACACCACTTCGGCTGTCTCCCAACAAATCGCCAAGCTGGAGAAGGAGGCCGGGCAACCACTCCTCGAGCGGCACGCGCGCGGCATCGTGTTGACCGAGGCGGGGCGATCGGTGGTCAAGCACACCGAACGCATCCTGATCGAACTCGAGGCCGCCGATGCCGAACTCGCCGAGATCAAAGGACTGCGCGCGGGTGTGCTGGCGCTCGGCACGTTCCCCACGGCCGGGTCGTCACTGCTGCCACTCGTGGTCAAGGAGTTCAAGACCCGGCACCCGGGGGTCGAACTGAAGGTGCTCAGTGGCCGATTCGCGTATTTGGTCGATGCGCTTCGCCGCCGGGAGACCGAACTGTCGCTGCTGTGGGACTACGAGTGGAACCGGGTGGATGACCCCACGTTGACGTACCACCACGTGATGAACGATCCGACCGTGCTGCTGGTGTCGGAACGGCACCGACTGGCCGACCGCGACTCGATCCGGATCGCCGAATTGCGCGACGAGTCGTGGGTGGTCCGCGCCGACGATCATCCGGTCGCGCAGACCCTCGAAAAACTTTGTCAGCAAGGTGGTTTCACGCCACGCACGAGTGTCTTCGCGCACGACTACGGTGAGGTGCAGGCGATGGTCGCCGTCGACCTCGGCGTGGCTATTGCTCCGCGACTGGCTGTGCTCAACCTGCGGCCCGACGTCCGGTCGATTCCCCTCGCTACCCGTCCGCCGCAGCGGCGGATCCTGGTCGCGCATCTGACCGAGCGGCGGCTGAGCCCGGCCGCGCAGGAAGGAATCGCGGTGTGCGCTGCCGCCGCCCACCAGCTGCAGGAGGGATTCGAAACCGGATAGGACCGGTCAGCTTCGGCCGATTCCGAAACAGTCGGCAAGGTGGGTGATCTTCTCGGCCCGACCGAGCCGGGGCGGGTCGCTGCCGTCGCGGACAATCCGGCCGCGGGCTTCGAAATCGGCGAGAAACTCCCGCGCCCAGGTCACGTCCGAGGGGGTGGGGCTGACGGTTTCGTTGATTACCGGCAGTTGTTCGGTGTCCAGGCACAGCTTCCCGGTCAACCCGAGGGACACGGACACGGCGGACTGCTCGCGCAGCACGGTGTGACTGTTGCTGACGGTGGGGCCGTCGATCGGTCCGGGCAGGTTGCCGATTCGGCTGGCGACCACCAGCCTGGAGCGGGGGTAGGCCATGGCGAGGTCGTCGGCGCTGGTGCCGGTGTCGCGTCGGTAGTCGCCGCTGCCGAAGGCGAGCCGGAAGACGCCGCGGGTGCGGGCGATATCACGCGCCTGGTCGATTCCGAGGGCGGATTCGACCAACGCGAGTACCGGGGTGGATCTGCCGAGTCGGTCGAAAGTTTCGGTGATATGTTCGGCGGCTTCGGTTTTCGCGAGCATCACGCCCGCCAGTCCGGGAAGCCCGGTGAGGCTATCGACGTCATCGCTCCAGTAGGCCGAGGAGCGGTCGTTGATCCGCACCCAGGCCGAGGTGTTCTCGAGCCAGGCGGCGACCTCTTCCCGTGCGTCGGACTTGAGTTGGGGGTCGACGGCGTCCTCGATGTCGAGGACGATTTGGTCCGCGCAGGAGCGGTCGGCCTGGTCGAACAGGTCGGTTCGGGTGCCGTTGACCAGGAGCCAGGATCGGGCGATCCGAGCATCGATTTCCCGACGTGCGATCGCCACGTTCTCCGGTGTTCGGATCCTCATCGCGCGGAGCCGACCAGTGCCGGAGCCGGCGCCGGGGCGGTGACGAACAGTTCCGCCGATGCGATGCGGCGGGCCGCCCGGTGGAGGGTGACCGATTCGAGTACCCCGTCGAGGGAAACGGAGAGGTCGACATCGAGTACCCCGGCGGGTGTCCCCACCCGAAGCGATCCCGGCCACCGGACCTGCGTGTTGTCGGTGACGACACCTCCGGTCACGGTGGACGCCGCGGCGACGGCGACCGCGGATGTGAGCCCGATCGCCGGGTGCGGGGCGAGCATCGACAGCATCCGGACCGAGATGTCGTAGTCCTCGGCGCGGATATCGACGCCGGCGCTGGTGCGGTAGTCCGCCGGCGGACCCACGACACCGACTTTCGGAATCGCATGGGAGATAGGGTCTCCCGGCTTGCTCAACCCCATCCGCAACGAGGACTCCCGACGTAGCGACAGCAGCAGCGGCAGGTGTTCGGCGATCGTCTGGTTGTCCTCCGCGCCGGTCAGGCCGAGGTCGGCGGCGTCGAACAGCGCCGCCGGGGCGCCGGCGACGACCATCGTGGCGTGATAGCTGCGGCCCGCGATCGTGACACGATCGATGGATGCGCCGGTGGGCAGCAGTGTGGCCGCGCCGCCGGCGAGACCGGTGAAGGTGAGCCCCACCGGGACACCCAACGCGCTGGTACCGGGCACGGCAGCGTCGCCTTCGGTGGGGATCATCCCGCCCGGGGTGGCGATCTCGGCGTTCAGGATCGCGCCGGTGTTCTGGTTCCGCATCCGCACGGTCGTCGTCGCGGAGTCGACCGGAACGAACCCGGACTGCAGCGCGTACAACCCGATCGCGGTGGCGCAGTTGCCGCAGTTGCTGCCCCATTCGACCTGGCGGTCACCAATCGCGACCTGAGCAAACAGGTAGTCGACGTCGATTCCGGGCTCGCTGGAGCGGCGCACGATCGCCGCCTTCGAGGTGGTCGAGCTGCCGCCGCCGACACCGTCGAGCTGACGCGGATCACCCGAGCCGAATGCCGACGTCAAGATGGCATCGAGGCCGCCGGCCTGAGCAATGAGCGGATCGACGTCGAATGCGTTGAACAGCCAGCACTTGCTGGTTCCTCCCCGCATCCAGGTTCCATGAAGTGTGAACACGGTCCGGCCCACCTTTCGGGTTCGAAGAGTTTGTGAGGCACCGCTGGAGGCTCTGATCGGATGGGGAGCGTGCTTCCCAGCGGTGTCCCACTGCCCACCCTGACCTACATCAGGGTGGAGAACAATGGCGAATAAGTCGATGAGGGTTAACTTCAGTTAAACCCTCGCGGGTGCGGTCTGCGCGTCAGACCAGTGTCGGGACGGCCACCAGCACCAGCCAGCACAGGGCCGGCGCGATCGCGACCACGATGCCCGCGTTGAGGAGCAGTTGCCGGTAGAACCGGGGCCGCTCGATGTTCTGGGCGTTGGCGAGGACGAGTGCGCCGTTGGTCGAGAACGGGGAGACGTCGACCACGGTGGCGGAGATGGCGAGTGCTGCCACGACTCCGACGACCGGCAGCGCCCCGGTCTGCAGCAGAGGAAGCGCGAGCGGGATGACGGCGGTGAGAAGCGCCGTCGACGATGCGAACGCCGAGGTGACGCCGATGACGTAGCAGAGGACGACGGCGACCAGCAGCGGTGCGCCGATGGTGATCGCCATCTCGGCGAGGTGGTCGATCGTGCCGATCTCTTCCATGAGCGAGATGTAGGTGACCATGCCGGCGACGAGCAGCACGGTGGACCAGCTGATACCGGCGATAGCCTCACTCTGCTTGGACAGGTCGGTGAAGGCGAGGATCGCACCGGCCGCGATGGCGACGAAGCTGATCGGCATATGCAGCACCAGGACCAGCACCAACACCGCGGCAATCAGGACGAGGGTGAGCTTCTGGACCCCGGTGACCGGCTGCACGTCGTGGTCGGTGACGACCTCGGTGCGCGGCGTCCGGATGAGGACCTGAGTGCCGCCCCCACTGGACGATACGCCGGCCGGCGTTCCCCCGGGTCCCGCGGTGGGGGTGCTCAGCGCGCTCCCACCACCGTCGGAGTCGATGCCGGCGCTCGAGCCGGTGGCGGAGAACTCGAGATTCCGTACCCGGGCAAGGACGGCGTAGCCGACCACTGTGAGGACCGAGAGCAGCAAATTGATGCCGTAGCTGGCGAAGAACAGGGTCCAGGGGGCGATCGTCAGGCCGCTCGACTCGACGATGTCGCGGACGAGGACACCGGAGACCGAGATTGGGGAGAACGCTCCGGCGTGTGCGCCGTTGATGGTCATGATGCCCATTACCAGCGGACTCATCCGGGTCCGGGCGGCGAACGACATCGCCGCCGGGGAGATCAATGCGACGGCCGCCGGGCTGAACGTTCCCAGGGCCGTGAGCACGGAGGCGCAGAAGAAGAACACCCACGGGACGATCGTCACTCGTCCGCGAACGCCGCGAATGCAGGCGTTGACCAGGAGGTCGATGGTCCCGTTCTTCTTCGCCATACCGAAGAAGTAGGTGACGCCGATGATCGTCAGCACGATCGAACTGGGGAACTCGGCGAGGATTTCCTTGTCGTCGTAGCCGAGGAGGAACGCCCCCACGACGAAAGCGCCGATGAACCCCAATATGCCGATGTTGATGGGGAAGAAGGTGGCTATCACGAACATTGCCACCAACGCGATCAGTGGCAGTATCTCGATGGAAGTCATGGGCGTTCTTTCGGTTCGCTGCGGGGCGGATCGAACGGCGCCTGGTCGGCGGCCGGTCGCGACGGACAGACGTGAATATGGGGCGGAGTCACGCGGTGTAGATCGGGAGCTGTCGCTCCCGCCGGCGCAGCGCGGGGTCATGTCGCCGCCGCTCGAGGTGACTGTCGACGGTGGTCGCCCACACCGCACCGGGTTGCAGTACCTCATCGATGCCGACCGACGTCAGCTGCACTGGGCGACCGACGGGATCGACAGGGCGATTCGGTGCTGTGATCCCGGGTGGTGAGGGAGTTGCGATCGTCTGCATGTCACATCCTTCGCTTGATCATTACCCAGATCACACTATGAGCGGGTTATGTTTATGACAATGTCGTATTTCTACGGCGAGGTTTAGCAGGATTAAAGGCTTGTGGGAGGTATCGATGCGCGACTCGTTCGATGTGGTGACACTGTTCCTGCTCCTCGACATCGCCGAGGCCGGATCGCTCACCGGCGGCGCCGAACGCGCCAACGTCACGCCATCCGCCGCGTCGCAGCGCATCGCCAAACTGGAACAGGAGATCCGGCAGCCGGTGTTGACCCGCCTGCCTCGCGGCGTCCGGTTGACGGAGGCCGGTGACATTCTCGTCACGCGTGCGCGGCTGTTCCGTCAGGAAATGCGCGCCGCCCGCGGGGACCTGGAATCTCTGCAGGGGCTCGAGCGCGGCACCGTCCGGCTCGGCTCGTTCCCGACCGTCAGCGCCTCCCTGCTCTCGGACGCGCTAAAGGACTATCACGCCCACTGGCCCGGCATCGACGTGCGCGTCCAATCCGCGGTCCGCCCGCGGCTGCTGGAGATGCTTCACTCGAGCGAGGTGGAAATGGCGTTGCTCTGGAGTTACGACTGGACCGAGGAGACCGAGAAATCCCTGGCGCTCGTGCCGCTAATGGAGGATGAAACGGTCCTGCTCGTCCCGCTCGACGGGCCGTACGCCGACGATGTCGCGGTGGCATCGCTGCGATCGGCGAAGTGGATCATCCGCAACACCAACCACCCGGCCGCCGAAGTGCTTTACCGCAGCTGCGAGACGGCCGGATTCACCCCGAACGTCGTCTACGAGGCCCATGACTACCAAGAGATCGAAGCGATGGTCGCCGCGGGAGTCGGCATCGCCATGGTTCCGCGACTGGCCGTCACGCACCATCGCCCAGACGTATACGCGGTCCGATTCCGGCCCACTGACCGTGTGCCCACGCGATCGATCTACATCGCCTCGCTCGCCCGCCGGCAGTACACCCCCGGCATGCACGCCGTCTCCCGTGCACTCCACGACGCCGCCGACGCCATCACCGCGCAACGCTAAACTGCAAGATCGATATCTCGCTGGGAGTCTTGGCTCGCAGTTTTTCTATGCGTGGCGGCGGCCGGACGACGCCCTTTGTCAGCTGTGCCAGCTCGGTTGGCGGCCGTCCGTGTCGGCGCCCCTCTCTCACCTTGCCGACCGCACACTTTAAAAGTAAATTGAAAGTATGTCTGTGGGTGAGGTGCCGTTCTCGGATATCCAGAACAAGGGGAAGGCGACGTTGTCGGAGTGGCAGCGGTCGGGTGCGCGGCCGCTGCGGGTGACGCGGCGCGACGATGAGGATTTGGTGTTGATGACGGCGGTGCGGGCGGATCAGGAGCGGGAGGTGCTCGCGGCGGCGACGGCGATGGTCGACGCCCTGTTGCACTCCGATGACGGTGTTCTGGTCCGCAAGGTCGTGGCGGCGGCGTTTCCGTGGGTGAGCTACCTGTCGGGTGAGGAGGTCGCCGATTTCGTCGACGAGCTGATCGCGTCGCTGCGAGCGGGTTCGTCGCTGGATAATCCGGCTCCGCCGGCCCGCACGATCGAGACGTGGCGGCACACGGCGGAGGTGTATGCCGATCCGGATCTTGCCCGGATCCTGTCGGCGCCGTCCGCCGGTGACTTCGGGGCCGTGCCGGTGCCGGAGCTGTGAGCCCGAAGCTGGGTGAGCGGGTTGCGCCGCCGGCGGCCGGGGAGCTGTGGGAGCTGCGGTTCGCGACCAGTGACGCGGCGAAGGGATGGGACGAGCTGTGCCGGCAGGCGCCGGCGAACACGCTGGTGGCGTACGAGGAGCTGCGACGCCGCGCGGTCGCGGGGGAGTCGACGACGCGCCATCACCGGTTGAAGGGCAGGCTCGCGACCGGGGTCCACAACGGTCTTGAGATGGAGCAGTGGCAGTACGAGGTCACCGCCGGCGGCCGCATCTGGTACGTGATGGATATCGAGCACCGCACCTTGTGGCTGAAGTACGCCGGAACAGGGCACCCCAAACAGACCGAATGATGTTGCCATTGTGCTGAATAGGGGCCTGATCGAATCGACTCAGCGGAGTCGGGAGCCGAGGTGGTCGGCTCGCGACCTGGAACCGTGCTGTGCGGGCATACGGTCTCTATTCGTTGGTCCCGGCCCGAGCCGCACACCGAGCGAGTGTTTGAGTGCGGGAGCTGGAAACGGGGCACCATGGCCACGGTCGCGAAGAAGAACAGCTGAGCGGGAATCCGCTCTGCTCGTAGTGGCTGCGCGACTTTCGGTCAGGATCTGCCACCGAGCCGGCTCCCGCCCCTACATTCGGTGGGCAGTGAGGTTCTGGGCGCCGAGCGAACGCATCTGAATCCGGTGCGGGAGGCATGACGGGGCCGGCGGCGCGTTGTATCTTCGGTCGCGGTCGATCCGGGAAGGCGGGATGGCGGAGAAGATCTCCGCACTCAGCGTCTTCGATGCGGTTCCTCGGTTCAGGGCAGCAACGTCACCCTCAAGAGCAGATCGAGCCACACGGCGATCGCGACCAGACCGCCGAACGCGACCGCGACGATGAAGAATGGCGTCGTCGCGCGATCAGCCCAGTCGATCGGCACATCGTCGATAGAGCCGTGCGGCGGACTCTGTGCGCCACGCCGTTCGTTCTGTTAGGTGGTGCGGCCCAGGAAGTTCAGCAGCTGGGTCTGGATGTCGGCGTTGTCTGTGGGTGCCACCTTGGCCCCGAAGGCGTGGGGGAGTCGGATCCGGTCGTCTTCTGCGACCAGAAAGGTTCGGGCCAGCTCGACTGCCTCGGGATCGAGGTGTTCGTCCTGCCCGGTGGCGCGCGCGAAATCCCAGGTATGTATCAGCGTGTCGGCGCACGCCATCCGCCGGACGAATTGCTCGAAGGGCAGGTTGCCGAACTCGGCACCCAATACCTGCTGGGCGGTCGCCTCCGACTGAAGGGCAGCCTGTACCCCGGCTGTCGCATCCAGCCAGGCGGCCACCACGTCCTCCCCAGCGGTTGGCACCCGGTAGTCATTTCCCCTGAGCCCTGCGCAGGCCCGTCGGTGGTTACCCACCACATGGGCGGCGACGTCCCAGGCGGTCCAGCCTGGGCAGGGGGAGGCCGAGTTCCAGCGGTCCTGCGGGCAGCCCAGGAGACGATCGGTGAAGTCCTGCGCCACCCGCGCGTACAGACTGGTGATGGGCGATCCCATCGCCACACCGTACGTCAACCGCACCTCACCGAATCTGTGCTGGTAGAGGGCATCATTGCGCACACGGCGACCCGCACCGGCCGCCGCTGCGCCTGAACCGGGAGTTCTTCCGGCCCCGACACGGGGGCTCCGGGGCCGGATGCCGAGCCGTGACGATGTGCCCCGAGGCCTTGTCAGCGCTGAAGGGAACAGGTGCGATGGGGGAGCTGACCGCGGTGAATATCGGTCTGTCCGTCGGCGCCGTGGTTGCCGAGGGAAACACGGCGTGGCCAGGACATCGCACCGGACCTGATCATCGCGCACGCGGCCGTTGGCCGACAAGTCGTGGACGGAACTGGTGCTCGACGAGGATGTCGAGGTGAGGTTGCCCCTCGGGAGTGGACACCGGATTTCATGCGGCGACTGACAGCGTAGACGACGCGATGAGTCGTTGTTCGAACTCCACTGGGGTGAGGTATCCGAGGGCGGAGTGACGGCGACGTCGATTGAAGTACGAGAGCCACTCGAACAGGTCCAGCCGTGCCTGCGACTTCGACGTCCAACTCCGTCCGTGCAGCCACTCCCTCTTGAGTCCTTGGAAGAACGACTCGGCGAGAGCATTATCGTAACTCGAGCCGACCCGTCCTCGACTTAGCTGAATCCCATGACGGCGGCATACATCGACGAAAGCTGCTGCGGTGTACTGACCAGGCTCAACCGGTGGAAGCAACACCTCGATAACGGAGGTGTGGGAATGGGACGACCACCCGGGTGGGCAGCAGCGTTGACGGGGCGTGCGGTGATGCGGTCACCGGGACGGCCTCCGATACGCCGAGATCTAGAGCGGGCATTCTGGACGCGGATCGCCGAGGGTCTCACGAGCGACGACGCAGCGACCACATGCGGCGTGTCGGGGCCGGTGGGGACACGGTGGTTCCGCCAGGCTGGTGGGATGCCACCGATCGAGTTGACCCCGGTCTCGGGGAGGTACCTGTCGTTCACCGAGCGTGAGGATATCGCGCTGCTGCGAGCCAAGGGTATGAGTATGCGCGACATCGCTGACCGGATCGGACGGTCACCGTCGACGATCTCGCGGGAGTTGCGGCGGAACGCCGCCACCCGCAATGGCAAGCTCACATACCGAGCGTCGACCGCACAGTGGAAGGCCGACCTCGCCGCGAGGCGCCCAAAACCAGCGAAGCTCGCCGAACACGATCGGCTACGAGAATATGTGCAGGACAAACTGTCTGGTGTGATTCGTGCCGACGATGGAACCGTGGTGTCCGGTCCGGATGCCGCTTGGATTGGCCGAAACAAGCCTCGGCGCGGTGATCGTCGGTGGGCGACGGCGTGGAGTCCGGAGCAGATCTCGAATCGCCTACCGATCGACTATCCGGAGGACCCGACGATGCGCATTTCACCTGAGGCGATCTACCAATCGCTCTACATCGAGGGTCGCGGCGGCCTGGAGCGGGAGCTCGTCGCGTGCTTGCGCACCGGCCGGGCGCTGCGAAAGCCTCGTGCGCGAGCACGGAAGCAGCGCACCGGATTTATCACCGAGGAGGTGACCATCAGCGCCCGTCCGGAGGAGGTCGAGAGCCGGAAGACGCCGGGGCATTGGGAGGGCGACCTCATCATCGGTCTGACCCGGTCCGCGATCGGCACGCTCGTCGAGCGCACCAGCAGATACACGACTCTACTACACCTGCCGCGACTGAAGGGCTATGGAACAGCGGCGATGGTGAAGAACGGGCCGGCGCTGTCCGGATATGGTTCGGAGTCCGTTCGTGATGCTCTGGCCGCGACGCTGTCACCGCTGCCCGAGCATCTACGCAGATCCGTGACGTGGGATCGCGGAAAGGAACTCGCGCGTCATGCCGAGCTGACGGCATCTACGGGTATCCGTGTCTACTTCTGTGATCCGTACAGTCCATGGCAGCGCGGAACGAATGAGAACACCAATGGGCTGCTGCGACAATATTTTCCGAAGGGAACTGATCTGTCCCGATACAAGTTCCGTGAGCTTCAGGCGGTCGCCGATGCGCTCAACAACCGCCCCCGAAAAGTGCACGGTTGGAGAACTCCAGCGGAAGTGTTTGCCGAACAGGTACACTCGTCCTCACGGCACGGTGTTGCGACGACCGGTTGAATCCGCCCTGTGATCCGCGGTCGCTGTGGAAGATAACGCCACCGACGTCACCACCGCGGGTGCGCACCGACATCTCGATCGCGTCCGTGACGAGATCGGTGCGCATGTGGTCAGCGATCGACCAGCCCACCACCCGGCGTGAGAAGATGTCGATCACCGTATTAGTTACGTGGAATCACGCCGGGGGTCGGTTGTTCGTCCCGCGGTGTCACCACGAGCTGAGGGGCCCTGTTGACTGTGTCGATGATCTTGGAAGAGAAGTGGCCGGTCCTGTGCCGGCACGAGCGGGCGGCCGAGTGGTTGCAGATCTGGACCGATCTGGGGCGGGCGCCTCGCACGATCGATGCGTACGCTCGCGGCCTGGCCGAGTACCTGCTCGTCTGCGAGCGTGAAGGCGTCGATCCGGTTGTCGCGACCCGGGCCCAAATCGCCTTGTTTGTAAGGGACTTGCGGACTCGACCGAGTCGGCGCGGTACCAATGTTGTCGCGTTGGACTCGGGTTCGGGTCTGGCGAACGCGACGCTGCAGCAGCGACTGGTTCCGGTGCGGTTGTTCTACGACTTCCTGGTCGAGGAGGGGGTCCGCGAGTCCAACCCGGTCGGTCGCGGGCGTTACACGCCGGGCCGGCACTTCGGTGGGCAGCCCCGGCCGCTCGTCCCGCGGATGGTCAAGTTGCCGTGGATCCCCGGCGAGGCCGAGTGGTTGCAGCTGCTCGACGTTTTCCGGCTCGAGCCGATCCGTAACCGGCTGATGCTGGCGCTGGCCTACGACTCGGCGCTGCGCCGTGAAGAGCTGTGCTCGCTCCGTACCGACGATCTCGATCCCGCGCACCGCATGCTGCGGGTGCGGCCGGAGACGACCAAGACCCGTCGAGGGCGGGTGGTGCCGTACTCTGCGGCGACCGGGGTGCTGCTGTCGGGCTACCTCGCCCACCGGGCCGGGATCAGCCGCGCCCGGGGGCCGCTGTTCTTGTCCGAGTCACGGCGCAATTTCGGTGAGCCGCTGAGCTTGTGGAGCTGGTCGAAGGTGGTGCGGCGAGTCGCGTTGGCTGCTGATGTTCCGCAGTTCTCTACGCATACCACCCGACACCTGTGTCTGACCGACCTGGCGCGAATGGGCTGGGAGCTGCATGCGATCGCAACCTTCGCCGGGCACCGTTCCACCGAGTCGACGCTGACCTATATTCACCTGTCGGGTCGGGATCTTGCGGAGAAGCTGAATCGTGCAATGACGCACCTGCATGCGCAGCGCATCAGCATGCTCACCGCACCCGACGGGACGGGTCCGGCGTGACCGCCGCGGTTCGTGCCGTCGGCGAGGCGGATGCCACGTGGCCGGCGTCGACGTTTCCGGTGTCCCTCGAACGCTACGATCGCCGGGAGGAGCTGACCGATGCGGAGCGCCGAGCACTGCGCGATTTGAGCCCGAAGGCGTTGCGCCGCAATAGAGCGCGGGGAATCCCACGCCGGACCGCGACCCACTGGACGGCGCTGGTGCGGCTCGTCGAGCCGCTCGACACCGCGCGGGCCGGGTTGCATCATGGCGATGACGCCCGGTTTCGGCGGGCCGGGGCGCACGCGGCCGCTATCATCTTGCAGAACTGCGCGGACACCGGCCGGTCCTACTGGGCGTGGACGAGCGAGGACTGGGCGCAGCTGTGTGGTTCGAGCGCCGAGGCCTTCGTCGCGGCCAGGGAACTGCCTACCGAGACCACCGTGCGTCCCTTCCTCGTCGCTCTGGCCTATCTGCTCGGCAGCTTCGACGCCTTCCAACTATTGGGCACATTCAACCGGCTGCACCTGGCCCGCCTCGTCTTCGGCGCCGAGGCGATCGAGGAGTCGATGCGCCAGGCCAGCGCGGTCCTGGACCAGTGGGGGTACCGCGGCGTCTTTATCGGCAAACACCGACTGCGCGGGGGGCTCAGCCAGGCCCTGCTGATCAACCGCAGTTCCAGGCTCGAGGATCTGGATACCGCGGCATTCGACCGGCTGCGCGTGCACCCAGCCACCAACGATCACCAAGGCGAGATGCTCTACGCGCTCCAACGTGCCGTCGCCGCACTCGGACACTGCGACCCGCCGGTGCGCACCGGAGACAACCCCTACGCCGTCATCGAAGGCACCACCGACAGCTGGGCCAACTGGGTCGCCCGTTGGCACGACACCTCCACGCTCACCCCGCGGGTCCGCAGGACCATCCGCACCATCCTGGCCAAGGCCGGGCGGTGGCTCGCCGCCGAACATCCCGAGATCACCGAACCCGGGCAATGGACCCGCCAGACCAGCGCCGCCTGGGTCGCGGCCGTGGACCGCATGACCGTCGGCGACTACGTCCAACGCCGCGACCACCTCCGCGCCCGCACCGGAGACCCGATCTCCCCACGCACCAAAGCCCACATTCTCATGGCCACCCGCACCTTCTTCCGCGACTGCCAGGAGTGGGAATGGATCGATCGTCGCTTCGACCCGGCCCGGGCACTCGCACTGCCCCGCAGCGTGTCCGCACTGATCGGCACCAACCCGCGTGTCATTGCCGACGATGTGTGGGCGAAGCTGCTCTGGGCCGGGCTCAATCTCGACTCGAGTGACCTGCCCGGCAATTCCGCCCACACCTACTACCCAATGGAGCTGATCCGGGCGATCACACTGACCTGGCTCTTCGGCGGACTGCGCAGCGACGAGCTATCGCGGCTGCGAGTTGGCTGCGTGCGTTGGCAACACGACGGTCAGCCCATTGCTGCCGACTCACCCGACGTGCTCGCTGAGGACGCCGTCTGCCTGCTGGAGGTCCCCGTCCACAAGACCGGCACCGCGTTCACGAAACCCGTCGATCCCCTTCTGGGACAGGCGCTCGAGGCCTGGCAAGCCCTGCGCCCGCCTCAGCCGAAGACACTCGACCGCAAGACCAGCGAACAGGTGGACATGCTCTTCGCCTTCCGCGCGCACCCGGTCGCAAAGAACTACATCAACCGCACGATCATTCCCGCGCTCTGCGCCAAGGCCGGTGTTCCGAGCAGCGACGTCCGCGGCAACATCACCAGTCACCGGGCCCGCTCCACGATCGCGACCCAGCTCTACAACGCCAAGGAACCGATGACACTGTTCGAGCTGCAGGCCTGGCTCGGCCACCGCACCCCGAACACCACCCAGCACTACGCGAAAATCACCCCGAACACGCTGTCCAAGGCCTACAACGAAGCCGGCTACTTCGCCCGCAACGTACGCACCATCGAAGTGCTCGTCGACCGCGACGCCGTCACCTCCGGCGGCGCCGCCACCGGCCAACCCTGGCAGCACTACGACCTCGGCCACGGCTGGTGCAGCTACACCTTTTTCGAGCAGTGCCAGCACCGGATGGCCTGCGCACGCTGCGACTTCTACACGCCGAAAGACTCCAGCAAAGCCCAGCTACTCGAGGCCAGCGGCAACCTACAACGCATGCTCACCAGCATCCCGCTCACCGACGACGAACGCGCCGCCGTCGATGACGGACACACCGCCGTCGCGGCGCTGCTCGAGCGCCTCACCGACCTCCCTACACCCGCCGGGCCCACCCCACGAGAGATCGGTACGTCCCCGACCGTGACCCTGCTGCCGATCGTGCAAGTCCGACACGGAGAACCCTGATGAACTTGACAATCCTGATTCCACATAATGGCCAAGAACAACCACGAGGATCCCACCGGGATGTAGGTTATGTCCCCACACCACTTGGTATCGACAGCCGTAGCGGTGAAGTCTCGCATCACCAGATCCGGCACCGACGGAGCCGACTTGTCCGCGACGGTCGTGCGCTTGCTGCGGCGCAGGTGCCTGCCCACCACGTGGTGGATTCGCATCAGCCGGGTCACCCGTTTGCGGTTGATCTTGCGTCCGCGGGAGCGGAGTTCGGCGTGAACCCGCGGGGCACCGTAGGCGCTCCGGTGCTCGGCATGAATGGCGCGGATCTCGGCGACCGTCGCGGCTTCCTCGGCCTGGCGCTCGACTCGGGCCGGCTCCGTGATCAGGTGCTTGTAGTAGCCGGAACGGGAGGTCCCGAGCACCCGGCACAGCCGCTGCACGCCGAACTCGGCGCGATGGTCGGAGATGAAGTCCCAGCGGCGGGTCTTCACTTCACCTCCTTTGCGAAATACGCGGCCGCCCGGCGCAGAATCTCGCGTTCGAGCTGCCATTCCTTTTCCGCACCGCGCAGCCGCGCATTCTCCGCGCGCAGCCGCGCGAGCTCGTCCGCCTCGGTCCCGTCGGCGCCGGTACTGCGGTCCTGCGAGCGCGCGTTACGGGCGGTGTCCTTGCGGACCCACGTCCGTAGCGTTTCGCCACTGACGCCCACATCCGCGGCCACCGCCGCGTACGTGCGTTTGCCGTCGGCCGCGCGATACAACGCGACCGCGTCTTTCCGGAATTCCTCCGTGTACAGAGACTGGCGTCCCACCTCGACATCCCTCCTGGCTCTCCTAGAACCATTGTCCGGGGTGTCCACTCAAAGGGTGCAGCCTCAAGGTGGCGGTCCTGGGGTGGCTGGCGGAACATCACTCGTCCAGGAGGCCTAGCTGACGGCGTGCACGTGGGTGGGACTACGCGCTGACCCGCCGAACCCGGGACCGACATCTTGGCCCGCACGATCGTCGCGCGGGGGCTGCATGACGAGTGCCGGCACGGATGCACTGAACTCGCGCTGATGCTGGTCGACGGACGGAAAGCGACCGACGCTGATGGTGGTGCGGTCGGCGCCGCGATGCCGACGGGTGGGCCCGAGAGAGGGTGCTCGCCTCGTTCGGTCACGATTGTCGATCTGACATTGGGATAGCGCGGCGACGTACGGGCTGACGCCAGCTGATCGGAGTGAGCTCCCGCGGTTTCTCGGCCGGCGCGCGCCCCACTGTTGTCGCGAGGGGTGGCCGTCCCGGTGCCTGTTGCTCATCGCGGTGTTGTGTCGAGTTTTCTCCACTCGTGTGTACGGTGCCGCAGTCGGTTTCGGGTGAACCGTGTGTGAGTGCGGTGCGGAAGAGAATGATGCCGGCTGGGGGTGACCACACTCCGAATGCGGTGGCACGGCCACGACGGTGTTCTCCGGGCTGCTGGGGATGTGGCCGGCGGGCGGACTTCGCGAGGTAAGGTTCGGTGCCGCTGTGGCCCGAGTCCGGGAGGCGCTGCACCGCCGGAATTGCGGCACAGTCTTCGGTGAGAAGGCGGTGGGCCGTCAGGCGCACACCACACCCTGCTCGGCATCGTGAACACCGAATTCGACAATATCGACAACTTCAATGCCGCAGTTGCCGACGCGATTTCGGGATTTCGGTGGAGAATGGTCCCTGTCGGGTTGAGTCGTGCTCGTCCTGCATGAAGCTCGGTGCGATGTGATTTGAGCTCGACGAGGATCGTGTGTGGTCTGCCCACATGGACAATGTCTTGAGACGTTGAATTGTTAGTTCGGTGAGCTTCCTCCTTTGCGGGACGAGCCTGCCGTTACTGTGTGCGTTCGACGATTGCCCTGACGTAGAAGGAGAGCACGATGGCGGTATCACCGAGAATTTCCCAAGGTTCGGCGAAGGGGACAACCAAGGAGATCCGCGAGTGGGCGATCGGCGAGGGTCGCGAAGTGTCACCCCGCGGCCGGATCTCGGCCGAGATCGTGCAAGCTTTCCGTGACGCTCAGGCGACGAAGGCTCAGGCAAAAGCGGCGCCGGCGAAGAAGGCGGCCGCGAAGAAGATAGTCGAGGGGAAGGCTCCCGCGAAGAAAACGGCCGCCAAGAAGTCTCCGGCGAAGACGACCGGGCCGAAGAAGACGGCTGTGAAGAAGGCGACTGTGAGGAAGTCGCCGGCGAAGACGGCAGGGGCGAAGTCGACGGCCGCGGAGAAGATTGTCGCCACGAAGGTACCGGCGGTGGACAAGGCTCCGGCGGTGACGACGACCAAGGATATTCGCGAGTGGGCGATCGGAGAGGGTCGCGAAGTGTCTCCCCGCGGCCGGATTTCGGCCGAGATCGAGCAAGCTTTCCATGACGCTCAGGCAACGAAGGCTCAGGCAAAAACGGTGCCGGCGAAGACGACAGGGCAGAAGACGACAGGGCAGAAGACGACAGGGCAGAAGACGACAGGGCAGAAGACGGCTGCGAAGAAGACGGCTGCCAAGAAGACGGCCGTGGAGAAGGTCGTCGAGAAGGAGGCTCCGGTGAAGGGAGCGGCGGCGGGTACGGCTCCGGCGAAGACGGCCGCGGAGAAGGCTCCGGCGAAGAAGGCGTCTGCGGGGAAGTCGCCGGCGAAGACGGCTGGGGCGAAGTCGACGGCCGCGGAGAAGATTGCTGCCACGAAGGTTCCGGCGGTGGGCAAGGCTCCGGCGGTGTCGACGATCAAGGATACTCGCGAGTGGGCGATCGGAGAGGGTCGCGAAGTGTCTCCCCGCGGCCGGATTTCGGCCGAGATCGAGCAAGCTTTCCATGACGCTCAGGCAACGAAGGCTCAGGCAAAAACGCTGCCGGCGAAGAAGACGGCCACGAAGAAGGCTCCGGCGAAGAAGGCAGCCGTGGAGAAGGTCGTCGAGAAGGAGGCTCCGGTGGATGGAGCGGCGGCGGGCACGGCTCCGGCTAAGAAGACGGCCAAGGAGATTCGCGAGTGGGCGATCGGGGAGGGCCGTGAAGTGTCCTTCCGTGGTCGGATTTCGGCCGCAATCGTGCGTGCCTTCCATGAGGCTGCGGCAAAGTTGCCGGCTGTGGGCGGCTGAACCGAGTGGTGTCCACTCTTGAGCGTGACCCACCGACTCCGGGTTGCCGGGTTCTCTCAATCCGACGGACGTTCAGTAGCCGAACCCTTGCCTGTCTCTTCGAAGCCAGGCTCACCGAAGATGAGCGCGCCGGTGTCACAGCCATGAACGCGGGCGGACGATCGGTGCGGCTGGTACGGGAGGTTGCTCACGAGCGCTGGTCGACAGTGTGCACCGAGGGGCCGATGGGAGTTCCGCTGGCACCTGCTGGGTGAGCGTCGGTGCCGAGAACTGTCGCCCCGTTTGGCGGGCGGGTGCTGTCTGGTCGGGTCTGTCGTAGGTGGATGCCAGAATGGGCGGCATGAGTTCTTGTGGATGGCGACGCCCGCTTCGGCGGGCGAGGGATGCGGTGCAGCAATCGCCGCCCCGGTCCGTCCTCATTCGAGGGTAGCGGGCCGGGGCGCATGAGCGCTGAAAGGCACCGCCTTGTCCCGTACCGAAGCACATTCTCCTGTCTGGGTTCGTCTTCACCGTGGCGAACTTTCCGTTGAACCGTGGCACGCCGACTGCCATGACGTCTGCGACCTCCCTGACCGGTATCAGGGAGGTCGGGCCTGGTTGTCCGCAACGAACTGCGTCTGGGCACTCGCGTACACGGGCACCGGGATTTGCTCGTGCTCGCTGTGCCACGACGGTGAGGGTCATGCTCGTGATCTCCGTCGCGAGCGTCGCCGTACTGTCCGTCGCCTCGCGGAGGGGCGTCGCCGGTGGGATGCCGGTGACACCACACCCTTCGACGACATTGTTGTCCCGCATCGCAGGCGGGAATGGTGGAAGTGACCAGTAGGCGCCGTGACCTCCGCAGGTATTGATGCAGGAACAGACGCGGCCCGGCGGGTCTTGTATCGGTGCAACCGTGCTGGACCCGGTCGGCTCTCGCCGGTGACGGTGCCCTATCCCGTGGCTATAACCCTAAGGGATTATTTGTATTGGCTCGCAGCGGTTTCGAGGACATGGCCGACACGAGTTCGCACCCCGAGACTGTGCGACGGTGCGGCGCGCCAATGACGCCGAGTGTGCTGACTGGGTTGCCGCTCGCAGGGTCGCCTCGACGGGGCACGCTGGGAGGGGCCGGTCTGTTCGCCCCTGGTTGGGCGCGGCACTTCTCGTCGAGGCGTGCGGCGACCTGTGATGAGCCGGATCACCGGGTGGACCGCGGCGGGACTGTCTTCGCGGATCTCGGTCGATTTCGAGTCTCCGCGGGCGGCCGCACGACGGCATCGAGACCCACGCCGCGAACCGATGCTTCCCCCGCGGCGCCGGAGTACCTCAGGTTGGCAATGCAGTCGTTGCCGGACCCAGTGGGGAGGGTTCGCGGACGTGGAGGGTCTCTTTCGTGGTCTCGGCGCGGGTCAGCTCCCGAAGATGGTTCCGAGTGACCCGGTGCCGGGCAGGGTGGGTGGTGTGGTGGTCGGCGGGTCGGTGGGCGCCGATGTGTTGGAGACGACGGAGACGGTGTCGGATTGGCTGGTGACGTAGGCGTCGGCGCTGTTGGGTGTGACGGCGATGAGTTGGCCGTTCTCGGTGATGGGAACGGTGGCGGTGACGGTTCGAGTGGCGGTGTCTATGACGGTGACTGCGTTGGTGGGGGTGCTGTGGGCGATGTAGGCGGTGTGTCCGTCGGGTGCGACGTCGATGCCGCCGGCGGCTGCCGCAACGGGAATGGTTGCGGTGACACTCCGGGTTGCGGTGTCGATGATGGACGCCGATCCAGTGCTGAACCCGTCCACCCCGGTGACACACAGCGTGGAACCGTTGTCGGTGATGTCGATATCAAGTGGTGATCCGGAGGCAGGGATTCGGGCAGTCACCGCGGCGGTGGGGATGTCGACGACATCGATCGCGTTGCCGGAACTGTCGGTGACGTAGGCGGTTCGACTGTCGGGGGAGACGGCGAGGAACATTGTCGTTCCTCCCAGTGCGAGTGTGCTGCTCACGGTGTTGGTTGCCGTGTCGATGATTGTGAGGTGGCCGTCGAACTGGCTGGCGACGAGAACCTTGGTCCCGTCAGGGGTGATGGTGACGCCGAGTGGGCCGTCGCCGACGGGGATCGTTGCGGTGACGGCGAAAGTGGTTGTGTCGATGACGGAGACGGTGTCGTCCCCGTTGCTGCCGGCGTACACGGTCTGGCCGTTGGGGGAGACGGTGACGCCGACGGGGAAGTTCCCGACCGCGAGGGTGTTGAGGACGGTTTTGGTGGCGGTGTCGATGACTGACAACTGCCCGGCCGCGCCGTCGTCGCCGTGGGTGACGTAGGCCCGTGAGCCGTCCGGGGAGATGGCGATGCCTTCTGCCAGCCCGTTGACCGGGATCGTCGCCGTGACCGCATAGGAGTCGGTCGGAGCCGACCAGACTGTGGGCGCGCAGAGCACGGTCGCAGTGGTGCCGACGGTCGCGCACAAGGCCACGCGCACAAGCGTCCGCGTGGCCTTGTGCCGGAGCCGGGATCGATACGCCGTCATGGGTCCCCCTCGAGTTCCTCGCCCGCCCGATCGCTGACCCGGATCGAGCGTGACGCTACTTCCTTCGCGCCACGTGTTCGCTGCTGGGTGCGCTGACACGCCGACCGGACACGGGCGGCGAGAAGGACGGTGCACCTGTGTCATTCACGCGATATACAACTCGGTACCTCGCGTAGACCGACGTTCATCGGTGAATGGAAGGCGCAGTGATCTACCGTTCGAGTGGTTGCGCGTCCGCTATTGCGGATACGTTGTGACGACGCAGCGGTGGCGCCGTACACTCGCCGCATGACAACGGCCCCAGATCCATTCGCGACGCTGACGATGGATGGTGAGCAGTTCGAAGATGGTCGCCTTCCGGTGCGTGCTTTAGCGGAGCTGCAACGGTACGTCGCCATCGTCCTGCGTGCAGCTGAGCTGAAGTGGCTGGATGCAAACCCCGGGAAGGAACTTCCCGAGGACTTTCACGACTCATTCGAGCTGACGATTGCTGAGGTCAGACCCGGCAGTGCTACCTCGGTGCTTGAAAGACCTCAGACTTCCGTTTACGACTCGTACTACGAGGAGGGACGGCTCGATTTTGAGGCTGCCTTGAATGAGGTCCTGAACGATCAATCGCCTGACCTATGGCATCCACTGGTGGCAACAGAAGAATTTGGCGAATTCGGCTCGTCGCTTGACGATGGGGAATTTATGTCAGTCCCGGTCGCCAATGATTCTAATTCCTCGCTCAGAGTAACCCCGTCCTCGTATCAGAATAAAATACGCACCGCACATAAGGCTGCGACGAGCGTGAGTCTACCGCCGACTCTGGCGATCGAACGCAGAAAAGAGTCGGGATGGGTGGTAGCCCGACTGGTTGCGTTGAATGGACTTGAATCCAAATTCACTCTTCTGCTTGACGGCAGGGAGGTGAATGGAAAGTTCAAAGAACCCGAAATATTCGACGATATGAAGGCGGTCCTTGGAACGAGCGAAAAGTCGCCCGTGGTGAGGATTTTCGGGCGACTGAGCTTTGTTGGTGAGGATATCTCCAGGATTCTCGAAGCAACCAAAGTTCAGGTGCTTGAGGTGGATGGCGAGCCGTGGTCTGGCCGGTTCATCGAGCTTGCGCAACTATCCGAGGGCTGGAACGACGAGGCGCGAAGCAGCGAAGCTGTTGCTTTTTCTGCGATCGATGGTGCACGCGAAATATTGCGTCACGTCGCGAAGATAGGCCGCGAGATTCCTGGGATCTATCCATCAGAGGATGGCGGAGTGAGTTTGGAATGGGCATCGCCCCAAAGGGTGATTACGATCGAAGTGTCGCCGGACGGCGTCTATGAGATGAACAGATACTCTCGCGACGGCGAATCCTCTGCCGTTGAGCCAACAGAGAATCTTGACGGGGTCAAGAAGTTCATTGATGATACGGATGTGGAGGCGGTTCGTGGCTGAGGATTTTTCTCCCCTAATCGAGGGTGAGTTCATAATCGATCCAGGCGACACCGTTGCGGATGATGAACTCCTCTATCGCCAGATCCCCGCACATCTCTGGGATGCGAAAAAGGCGCTGCCGGGAGTTGGAGCGTTCGGCCCGCTGGACGCAGACCGAGGCGCACCGTCCTTTTCCCGCAGCTCCATCGTGACTGCCGCTCAGAGTTTCGAATGGCACAACGGGAACGCACCAAGCACTTCATTGTCTGTATGGGCGTGTTCGGTTGCTGAAGTGGCTAAGGCGGGCACGCGAGCCATCGACGACAGGGATGCCCCTCTCGAAGCGGGAAAGAAGCGGGCACCTGGTCACGCATACATCGACTATCGACATCTCGAAAAGAGTGAGAAGAAGCAGGTTCGAGCGCACTTGCTGATGTGCGCTCTCGACCGTGAGCAGCGTCATCCCTAGGTTTCTGCTTGATCCGCACTGGCGCTCCTAGCGGATTTCCTTGTTTGCGCTCGTTCGTAGATTTCCTCGGTATGCCGGAAGACTTGCGGGATCGGACACCCCTCGGGTGGAGATCAGCTGATCCCCGCGGCGAAGGTGTTTGCTGTGCACACCGGCGAGCCGCAGCTGCGCGCCGGGCTTCTGCACCTTCCAACCCGTCGTCGACGGCGGCGCCTGCCCCTGGGCGCTGAACTGCCAGGGCTGCGACAAATTCGTCCTGTCCGGGGCGGACCCGCTGTATTGGAGGCGTAAACGCGAGCAATGGGGACAACTCGCCGAGGGCGCCCCCGACGATGCGACCGCTAATTACCCGTACCAGCACTTCGCGCCTACTGCCCGCGCCATCGACGGACTCGAGAACGCCCTGGCAGGGCTCGGCCTGCTCGACCAGGCTCTCGCGCTGGACCTGCGCAAACCCCAGGACTACTTCCACCGCGTCTGGTCCACCGCCTTCCGCGCCACCGACCTCACCAACACCGCGATCGCCGACAACGACGAAACCGAGGGAGAAGCCTGCGCATGAGCAGTAGCCAAGCCCCATCCCAGATTCGCACCGCCGCCGCGACGCCCAAGCCGCCGTCGACCGCGTCCACCTTGCCATCACCCGGCTACACCGAGAACGAACCCCGGTGACCACCGCCGCAGTCGCCCGCCGCGCGGGCTTCTCTGAACTAAGGATTATGGTGCGTTTGTGAGGTTTTCGGACGTTGCGTGTTCGGCACGCCGAGGTTGACGGAGTCGTTGTCCGAGCGCCGGTCGATTTGGGCGAGCTTGTCGTTGGCTCCGGCGAGGCTGATCCGGAGTCCTGCGACTTCGCCGAGCCAGCCTTCGTGTTCGGCTTCGGCGATGCGGGCGATCAGATTGTCTCGGATCTCGACAATGCGTTGCCGTTGGCCGGGTTCCGGCCAGTGCATGCTGCAACGTAGGCAACTGTGCTCGTGGACACATGGTGTTCCGACCGCGCGCCCACAGATTCCTGTGGAGACCTTGCGGCGCTCGAAGTGGCCAAGGAATTCCTGCCATTCGGCATCGGTGGGGACGCGGTATTCTTCGGTGGGCCGCATGGCCCGCCGTCGGGCAAGGAACGCCAGATGAGACTGGATGGCTTCGTCCGGATAGACAGGGCGGATTCCACTGATCGAAGCGAATCCTTTCCCGAGAGGATTACGATGCCCAGGTATGCGTGGAACACGTCACCACAGGAGGACAAGCGCCGCTACTTCGAGCTGATCAGACAAGGCCACTCAGGAGCGAAGGCGGCAGCAACGGTCGGCGTGTCGCTCAGCTGTGGGTCGTTGTGGTTCATCGACGCTGGCAGTATGTCCTATGTCGAGAGTCCGATCAGTAGCCGTTACTTGAGCCAAGACGACCGAATCGAGATCGCCGACGGGCTGGCCCGTCAGGAGTCGGTCAAGACGATCGCGGAACGCATCGGCAAAAGCTTCCAGTCGGTGTACAAGGAGATCGCACGCAATCGAAAATCCGATGGTCGCTACCAACCGTGGTACGCCCACAACCAGGCACACCAGCGTCGACGACGCCCGAAAGTGCGTGTGTTCACCCACGATGACACGCTGCGTCAGCTCGTCGCCGCTAAGCTCGGCAAGCGCTGGTCACCGGCGCAGATCAGCCGGTGGCTGCGGCGACGTTACCCACGCCGCACGGCGTGGCACGTGTGCGTTGAGACGATCTACGAAGCGGTGTACCGCGGACTGGTCCTGGCTGCGACTGGCGGGTCTTTGCGCACCGGCCGGACTTATCGCCGGCGCCGTGGCCGCGGACGATCCCGGGACGGTTCGCTCAAGCAATCAACGAATATGACGCCCATCGCGCAACGGCCAGCCCACGTGGAATCACGTCGTCAGGTAGGGCATATCGAGGGTGACCTCATCATCGGCGCCGGCCAGAGATCGGCGATCGCGACACTCGTCGAGCGCAAGACGCGATTGACCATCCTGGTCGCGATCCGTGGTGGCCACTCCGCGCAAGTCGTCGGGGATGCTCTCATCGAGCGCTTCACGCAGATGCCCGTCTCGCTGCGTCGGTCGCTTACCTGGGACCAGGGCAACGAGATGTTTCACCATGAGCGTATCGCGGCCGCCACCGGCCTGAAGATCTACTTCGCCGATCCCCACTCGCCGTGGCAGCGGGGATCAAACGAAAACACGAATGGGCTTCTGCGGCAATATTTCCCGAAGGGAACTGACCTAAGCTGCTGGACCCAAGACCAGCTCGACGAGGTCGCCACCGAACTCAACGACCGTCCGAGGCTATGCCTGAATGACCTCACTCCGAACCAGGCTGTGCGACGATGGTGGCCCCTGCACGATTACCCGATGATTCGCCACGACTAGTGGAATCCGCCCAGCTTTGTAGCCCATGGTGATGTTGATGTCGCGGTGGCCGGCGATCACCTGGGCGATATGCGGTGGCAGCCCGCTCATGATCGCGTCAGTGATGAACAGCCTTCGGAAATCATGGGGCGTGAATCGCAATGGCTCATCAGTTGACGGGTCGGTAAGTCTGGTGCGGACCAATGCGGCGGCGAGAATGTCGCGAACGACGTCGGGGCTGATCCTGCGGCGCTCGGCGCCGAATCGGCGCTGGAACAACAACGGCGACGGTGGCAGCCATACGCATTCCTGCCAGTCGTAGGAGGCGATCAGTGGGATCTTGCCGGTGTGGTCGCGGACCCGGTGGATGACTGCGCTGAGCACGTCCGCCAATTCCGGCGAGACCAACAGGAGTCTCTCCTCGTCGGTCTTGGATGGGACGATCTGTAGCAGCGGCACCATTTCGTCGGTGGTGGGAAGGCGGTATTGCACAAAGCTGTGGTGCGAGAGTTCCAGCAGCTCCTCGACCCGGATGCCGGTGGCCCGCAGAACTTCAACGATCGCCCAGGCCCAGAAGGCGTGATCTTCTTCGAGTTCGAGGTCGCGTCGCTTGCCGGTGACGGGGTCCTCCGCCCAGACCTTGCCGCGGATGGCTTTGTGGCCGGTGACGGAGCGGATCAGTGTCTGCCCGGCTGCGGTGAACGGCTCCCCAGGCTGGGTATGGCGGGCTGCCTGCAGGAGCATCTCGGTTGCTTTGCGGTGCTCATTGACGGTGCGCACCAGGGTCGGCAGAACGGGTAGCCGTTCCCGGGTGCGGGCATCCATACGGGATTTGCGGTGCCGCTGGAGCTTTCGCCTGTTCGCCTCTTCTTCCTTGATGGGGCAGGGAACCGCCCACTGGGCCCAGCGGCCCGGGTCGTCGACGGCCCACTGGGCCAAGTCCAGGTAGAACGCCCGGATCGGGATCAGGCACTCCCGATAGTTCAGCCGTGGGACGTCGACGGTGACCTTCTCCCCGGTCTTCGCCGTAATCGTCTTCTGTTTGGTGCGCAGTCGTTGTTTCCAGGCGGCGGCGACCTCGTCGGGCAGGCGGAGGCTGTCGATGCCGGGATGGTGGATCTCCAAGTCCTTCCAGAATCGCGCCCCCAACGCGCACGCGAGGCCTTCCATGCTGGAGTAGTCCAGCGACGGCTGACGCTCCCGCAGATAGTCCACCAGCACATCACGGATCGGACGGCAGACGAGGCCGTATCGGTCGATCAGTTCCTCGGGTGTGCGCGGTCCAGCGGTGCCCCGTACCTCCCGCAGCGTCGACGGCGAGTCTGGGCCGACGACACCTGCCGTGCGCAGCAGCCGGTAGAACACGGCGGCGTCCCCGGACACCGATGCCAGCGTGTCGAGTTCGACGTCCAGCAACTCCAGGACGTCCCCGACGGTGACGTCGGCCAGCAGGCCACCCTTGGCCGCGATGATCTCGGCGGCGCGATACAAGGTGTGGCTGTTGGCGATCGAGGAGACGTGGGGATCCGCGTCGCACAGGATCCGCAGCCTGGCGAACCCGTCGGGGTCACGCGTCTGTGCCAGGTGACGCACCAGGCTTCCCGGGCCTGTCGCTTTGGCCACCAGCCAACCCAGCGCGGGGCGCACGAGATCTGCGCTGATCGCCACCAACAACGCCGAGGTCAGCGCTTCCAACCGCCATTCGGCGACCAGGCCGTGCTCCTGCAGCCATCGGGCCGGGATCTTGCGCCATCCCGCGCCTGCGGAGTCGGCTCCGCTGGCAAGCCAGCGCTCCTGCCAGGTCCCGCCCGGCTGGGCCTCCAACCAGTCCAGCAGAAACGTCAACCCTCGGAGGCGGATCTTCTGGGTGTGGGCGTTGTCCACCACAAAAGGTGCGCGGGTCAATCGATCCCACACCGCGTCGCGGCTTTGACCGGTGGCCGGCCAGGTCCCCGGAGAAGGCCGGGCCGGGAAACGAATGCGGGCCGCGTCCCGCCCTGTCGGCGGTCTCCCGGCCAGTAGGCGCGCTTCATCAACTGTGGCGGTCACGACACGCCATTGCCGAACAGGGCGTCCAGCGTCTCCGGCCGGTAGCCGGGCGCCGGGGCCGGGCGGGCCCGCTCAACCGCCCGCCGAGTCTGCTCGGCGTGGTGGGCCAGCACCCGCCGGATCACATCCTCCTTGCGGGGCGTCAGGTAAATCTGAGTCGTGGTCAACTGAGCATGACCAAGGACGAATTGGACATCGGTCAGCGGCAAGGCCGGGTCCTCGGCCATCCGATAGGTCGCCGTGTGCCGCAAGGCATGCAACGTCACCGAGGTGCCTGCCTGCTGGTTGACTCGCTCGAACATGCGGTGCACGGCGTGATAGGTCAGCGGCCGGGCAGGACGTCGCAGCGTCCACCACAGCGGCTGCCTGCGTCCCTTGGGGATCAGATCGGCCATCTCCACCTGGTAGAGCCGCAACCACACGAACGCGTCCGTGGACGCCGGCAGTTCCTGCAACTCGCGGGTTCCCTTGCGCACCACCGTGATCAACTGCCGCCCTGGATCCACTCCCGCCAGCGTGGTCGACAGCAACTCCGACGCCCGCGCCCCCGTTGACACGTAGAAGGCGATCAGTGCCCGGTCACGATGCGACGGCAGCCGGGCGAAGATCTCGTTGAACTCGCTGTCCGGGACGCTGCGCGGGACCCGGCGGGGCACTTTGGGCCGATACCGCCCGCTGCGCTCGTTGCCGTGCTGCTCCATGGGATTGTGGTGCGCGTGCGCCCGACCGGCGCGGCGGGACCGGTCCAGCGGGAACGGGTTGATGATCGGCCCGGTGCCCGCATCTCGGTGAAAGTCATAGAACGAGCGCAGCACCGTTTCGGAATGCGCACGCACCGACGGCGCGAAGGCTTGACCACGAGCCGGTTTCGATGACAGGGCCGCTCCAGACGCGCGCCAATGCGGGCGAGGCTGCTTCCCTGCGACCTGCATCCATCTGCAGAAATCACGGGCTTCGACCCGAGTCGCCCGGTCCCACGCGACGCCGGTGTCGGACCACAGGAACCGGAACCATCGCAGCAGATCCATCCCATACGAACGGAGCGTGGACTCCGCTCGCCCCGAGGCCAGCAGATCCCGGAAGTAGGCGGTGACCGCCACCACGGGCACCCCATCAGGATCAAGCAGCTGATAGGGCTCGTACCGATTGCCCGTCGCCTCCAGCCGACCCGACCGAGGAACCAGCAATTGGGCCAAATCCCGCTCGGGCTCACCGTCTCCGATCATGAGCGGAGACAGTAATGCAAGAAGCCGTTACATGCCCGTTGAACTGGGAAGACTTTCGTATTAGTTCAGTCAATAGGGCGTCTCCCGGACGTTCCTCTACACCAATCCGACGGCCAGAGCCGTCGTCGACGCAGCGAAAGCGGCAGGCGAACAAGATCACCAACAACACGCCGAAATCGCCCCGCGACCTCCTTGCGCACATGTACGTTACGAATAAGCGCAGGCCAAAGGTGTATTCGGAGGTCTGCGGTCGGTAAATCCGACGACACTCAGATGACCCTCGCCGTACACCACGCTCTGGCCGATGTGACCGATTTCGACGACATCGAAGCAGTTACCGACGCCATCACCCGGCAGTTCTTCCTGTGGCAGGTCGACCCCGACAACACTCGCGCGCCCGGCCGCACCTGCATGAAGTCCCTGAGGAATCTACGGGCCGGCGCCCGTTGGTACGACAGGGACGGGGCCGTCGAGTCCGCCGGCTGCGGGGCCGTGATGCGCCTGGTCCCCACCGCATTCGCCCCCGATCCCTACTGGCTTGGCTTGACCGCTCTGCAGGCCGTGATCACCCACAAGCACCCCCGGGCCGTCGTCCCGGCGCTGCTGCTCGCCGATGCCACCCGCCACGCCCCGGCCCAGCGCGGCCGGTACCTCGAACATGCCCTCACGACTGCCGCACAGATCTACAACGGCACCAGCACCTGGACCGAGGACCCCTACCTGCAGGATGTCCTCGCCCCGATCACGGGGGACGTGTCATCGTTCCTGGTAGATGGCTTGAATGACGACGTGGCCGACGCGCTGATGCGCGCCGCGGACAGCCGGGACCGACTGCAGGATGTCGAGCCGGCAAGCTACGGCGACCCGTGCGCCGGCATTGGTGAAGGCTGGGAATCGGCCAGCGCCGCAGCCCTGGCTCTCCTGGTCGCCGACATGGCAACCGCCTCGGGCGGCGACGCTCCCGCGCTGACTGGCCCCCAGGCCCTCGCCTGGGCCTCGACGAGCAACGGCGACTCGGACTCCATCGCCTGCATCGCCGGCGGAATCATCGGCTCTGCGCACCCTGAGCCCGACTACTGGGCAGCGAACGGACTCAATCCGACTTTCGAGCCCCGCTACGCCGAGGAGCTCGCCGCTGCGGCATGTCAGGGGACGTGTCGTCTGCCCAGGTGAACGCGATATCGACGAGCCGCCACCAGCTCGTTGATCGGGATTCGCTCCAGCGCTTTGCCCGTCGGCACGACCTGTGCCGGCGGGTATTTCGCTATCTAGGCGCCACCCCGGCCGCCCTGCCGGTTTGACCTGTTGAACTTCTCGCTCCGCGCGGAGACACTTCCCAAGGTTTGACATAACATCGTGACGCTGTAAGGTGGTTCTTGATGAACCACGAAGACAACGGGGGGGAGCCGCCATGTATGACCTGCCGATGACCAACCTGCACGAGGCCTTGGCGCAGATCGACAAAGCGAATGCACGCCTGGCGCGCAACAACATCGCCGAGCGGTTCACCTACGTCCTCGACCCCTACACCCGCGAGGAGACCAACGCCCTCACATCACCACCGCACAGGAACGCGTGCGTCTGGACCTGTCCGCCCCGCGGATCGGATTCGACGGCTGGGTGTTCGTCGCCCGCCTGGTCGAGGAGGAAGCCGGCTACGTGAGCTTCTGCGCACCGGGCCAGAACCTGGACGGCTGGAGTCGCCCGGACACCCCGCACTGCGACTACTGCGGCAAGTTCCGCCGCCGCGCCATGCTGTACGTGCTGCGCCACACCGACACCGGCGAGATCAAGCAGGTCGGCGCCAGCTGCATCACCCTGTTCCTCGGCGTGAAGGTCGCCGGGCTGTGGACCCTCGAATTCGACCTGGACGAGCACCTTCCCACCCTGGGCGGCGAGGAGTGGGGCGAACCGGTAACCCGTGGAGATCGGTCGCTGCACAAGCTCGACACCATCGCCGTCGCGCTGGCCTCTCCGAGGGCGGGCGCGGCTACATCTCCCGCGCCCGGGCCCGCGACCTCGAGATCCGCGCGACCGCAGACACCATCGCGACCGCGGTGTGGGGACTGCAGTTCATCCGCAACCAGGAGCTGCGCCGCGAACTCACAGAAGGGGTGACCGAGGCCCGCCGGATCCGGACCTAGCAGCCCGAGCTGATCGACGCCGTCCTGGCCTCCGTCGAGACCGTCGACCAGGCCAGCGATTACGGGATGAACCTGCGGGTCCTCCTCGCCGGAGACTACGTTTCGGCGAAGTCGGTCTGTATCGCCGCCTCACTGGTGGCGGTCTACGCCCGGCAGCAGCAGCACGAGGCTGCACGCGCCACCATCGCCCCGGGTTTCGTCGCCCCGAAGGGTGCCAAGGTCACCGACCTCGACGCCACCGTCACCGTCTCCCGCATCATTCCCGGCCACTACGGCGCGAAGACCCTGCTGGTTCTCCGGACCGAGGGAAACCGGCTGGTCAAGTGGTTCGCCACAGGCTTGCGCGACTTCGAGCCCGGCCAGCGGGTGCGGATCCTGCGCGCCACCGTCAAGGACCACGAAACCTTCCGCGGCCAGGACCAGACAGTGGTCACCCGCGCCAAGCTCGAGGACCTCGAACCCGCCGTGTAGTGCGCACTCCAGAGCAGACCCCAAGCACGTCGCGGAAAACCGGAACATCCCGGGCCTCCCGCCGTCGCCGCCCCCGGAAGGACTCCGCCATGCCCCCAATGATTCGCCCGCACTTCAGTTACAACGACCCCACTCTCACCCCGCCGGAACCGGGCAAGGACCTGGTTCTCGAAGTAGGCCTGATCTTCTCCCGCCCCGGCATCGGCCCCAAAGGTGGTGGCCAGTACGGCGGCATCCCGCTGTCCGTCGGCCCAACCACGACCCTGTTCCGTCGTCACGACGATATTGAGATGCGTCTGCCGAATACCGATTTGCTGCTATGGCACACGCCGTTCCTCACACAAGCCCACTACCGCGGCGTCACAGGCCTGCACCGACGACCTGGGTGGGAATGGCTGACATGGACCCTCGCCGACCACATCGCCTACGACACGGCCGTCGCAGTGGTCCCCGCGCATGGCGTCGTCCCCGTCACCGAGGAGACGGCGGCCTCGCCTCTGGTGATCGTGCCGTGCGGTGGACGCAAACGCGGCGAGCCAGCCCCCGCTGGAGCCCTCTATACCGGCTCCTACCACCGACTTTGCCAAGAGGCTGCCCGCCGACTGGCACCTCTCGAGCGCATCCACATACTTTCCGGACTGCACGGCCTGCTCGACCTCGACACAGTCGTCGCCCCGTACGAGATGCGCCTCGGCCGCCCGGGTTCCGTCACCGCCGACACCGTCCACGCCCAGGCCGCTGACCGAGGACTCCTCGGCGCCCCGGACGTCGTCGTGCTGGCGGGGCGGGACTACAGCCGGATCGTCACCGCCGTATGGCCGCACGCCCGCACTCCGCTGGCCGGCAGCCGCAGCATGGGCGAGCAGCTGCAGCGTCTCGCAGCAATCGCTGCCGTTGGAGGTCTCGACCACATTGGCCTGCATCAGAAGTCGGCATGACCGAGAAATGTGGGTATGCCGCGCTACATTGCCCACCGGGCAACTCATGCCCGGTCTTGCTAGGGAGGAGACAAGAATGCTGATCGTTGCAATGCTCGCTCTGGGGGCGGCGTTTCTGGGCGGGGCGCTGTATCCGCTGCTGGGGGTCGTGCGGAGCTGGAGTGACGGGGATCGATCCAAGAACCAGGCGACGGTCGCAGCCATGTCGCTCGTGGCCCTCTACGGCCTGCTGTTCCTCTACTCCGGGGTGGCAGGGCTTTTCGGCGCACGACTGTCCGCCACAACCATCCTCGCCTTCTTTGCGGTAACTGTGTTGGTCGGTACGGTCTTCGCGCTCGCGAGCTTGTACTCGAAACGCCGCGCATGGTCGTTGGACAACGAGCTGCGGGCCGCGTCCGGCCGCCCCGACCGCCGTCACTGGATGCCGCCGCTGTTGGTTGGACTCGTGTGGCTCATGGGCGGATCCATTGCCCAATTCGGCGTGCTGATGCTGGTGGCCAGCATGAGCGCCGGGGAACGGTCGCCTGAGACCACGACGGACGACCTCGGCGCGACCGTTGCGATTGTGTTCATGGCTGCTGTCATGGTGATAGCTGCTGGTGCTGCGGGCGCCCAGAAATGGCGGCTACACCGAGAAGAGAGCCGACTGCAGGTATCTGACCGCATGCTGGCGCAGCGAGGACACGGAGGCGGAAGAGGATGAATGAAGACAACAGCATCGCGGCGACCTCCCTGGACTGGTCCACGGTCGTCCTGAAGGAATCCGAACCGCCGCCGGCCCGCCCAGCGGAAGACGGGTTACTGAGCGTCTTGCTCGGCGTCGTCCTGCTCTCGATCGGCGGAACCATTCTGACGGCGATCCCGCTGCTGTTTGCCGGGGCAACGGTTGCGCTGGCAGCCTTCGCGGACGTCGAGGTGAGCTTCCTTAGCGAGCATTCCGACGCTCTCTGGACACTGGCCGGCGCAACCACGGCGACATTCCTCGTTGGGGTCGCTGCAGTGGGCGCCGTGACAGCACTCGGTGCAGTGAGGAACAAGCGAAAGCCCAACGAGATCACCGGCAACCAATTGGCCGCTGCACCTCACGAGGTGCGCGCCCTCATGAGTGACGCTGTCCTGACCGTCGAAACGATCAAGGATTCCCGCGCGTGGCGAGAAGGTCTGTTCACCGACGTGGACCTGCGGGCGGCTATCTGGGACATCGGCTCCCGGGTTCTCGCGGCCACAGAGCTGCATGACGCCATCACCGCGGCGGGCGAATCCGGTAACGGCGCCCTTGCGCCCGAGGACGACCAGACCTACGTGCTGTCGTGCGCCCGAATCGCCGATGCAGTTCAGGCGTTGCGGGACGCGGCCGCCGCAGTAACGCAGCTGTCGGCCGAACTCGCCGCCGCGGATGCCGTTGCACAGCTCGACGCCGAGCGTGCCGAACGAGCAGAACAGTCCGCAGGGCGAATCGAGCGTCTAGTCACCGCACAGGCCGCCACCCCGACGACCCCGGCCACGACGGTCACCGACCTCAGCGAGACGATTACCACCCGGACGGTTGCATACAGGGAACTGCGTCAGGCCTGACCTGGAATAACGAAGCCCCAGCCCTCCCAAGGCTGGGGCTTCGTCATGTGGTGGGCGAGGATCGCGTCAGCCGAGTCGTCTGGACCCCAGATGTGCGGGGGGACGTGTCATCACGGCAGGTCAACGCGCAAACTGGGCTTCCCGGTGAACTACTTCGCAGGGGTGCGGGCGTCGACGAACCGGCGGATGACCTTGTCCCAGCCCAAGGACTCGAGGAGTTCCGCGGCAGCGGCCCGCGACGTGAGTGACCGCATTACGTCGATATCGAGATCGCCGCTGGTGCCCAGGACGTCGTCGAGGCGCAGGCAATCGACGTACCCGTAATCCGTCCAGGGATCAACGTGGCCGTCCCAGTCCGCGGTGTCGGCGTACGGCCCACCGAGACGCAGCTTTCCGCTGCGGTGGATCATCACGTACCGGGGAACCACCTGCATCGTCTCGTCGGCAGTCGCCAAGGTCACCTCAGGGTCGGCGGCGGGATCTGCACTCGCGAGCCGTCGGTCGTAGGACGCCGTCTTGACCGTTGCGACCTCGACCAGCGCCCGCACGTAGACCCACCGAGCCCGCTCGACCGAGCCCGCCCACGCCGATACCTCGTCCGCGCAGGAGAACACGTTCTCGGCCGGAGTGCGTATCAGCAGCCTCGTCCCCACACGCTCGTGATCGACAACCAGGTCTCCGTCGACGACGAGTTCGCCGTCGTGCTCGCGGACCCCGGTGATCGTCGCCACCGCGAGCACCTCGTCGTCCGGCGCGGTGACGAACAGTTCACGCTCGGACCGGACGTTCTCGGCATCACCGGGAAACGGGCCGCGACCTCTGGCGAACGCTTCGGACTGGGTCAATCCGGCCCGAAACCCCGCCTGGGTCACCCCCAACGGATGATCGCGCACCTCTCCCAGGTCACCGAGCCGAACCCTCGACGTCACAGGTCGATCCTCCCCAATTCATCGCCGGCACACCGCCGGAGCACCGTTGGATGATAGCTATTGACCTGCGACGATGCCCGATGAGTGTGGCCTAACCGGTGTGAAAAGATGTGGGCCGAACTCAGCCTCTCGAGCTCGGCCACGGCGATGATCGTGTCCCAGCTCAACCACTTCTGAGGCGCTCCGTTCGTGTCGACGACACCGCCGAAACCACTGTTTCCCCAGTAGGGTCGCAGACAAATGTACGACCGACCGAGGGGGACCGGTGACGGGTTCTGCATCCGAAAAGACCATCTCGCCCGCATCACGCGCGTTCTGGGACCGCAGTTTCGCGGGCCGCCGCGCGATGTTCGAGGAGCTTCGTCAGCGGTCGCCGATCGAGTTCCACACGGAAACAGCCGGTCCGGGCTTCTGGTCGGTCGTCGGATACGACGACGTGGTGGCGGTCAGCCGGAACCCGGAGGTCTTCTCCTCGGCCAAGGGCTTCACCATCGACGACGTCCCGGCCGAGATCCTCGAGTTCGCCATGTCGATGATCGCCATGGACGACCCCCGTCACCGACGTCTGCGCGGCATCGTGCAATCGGCGTTCACCGCGGCCTCGGTGCGGGGCATCGCCGAGCGGGTGCGCGGCTACGCTGCGCAGATCGCCGCGGACCTACCCCGAGATGCCGAGTTCGACTTCGTCCCCGACGTCGCGACCCGGTTACCGGTGCAGGTGATCTGCGAGTTGCTCGGGATCCCGGAGAGCGACCGGCCGATGATCCTGGCCGCGGCGGCCGACGTCATCGCCGGAGGCGGTGATCAGGAGTTCGTCACCGCACCCGGCGGCGCGGCCGGCCTCGGCCAGATCTACGGATACGCCCTCGAACTGGGCGAGAAACGCAAGGCGGATCCCGGCGAGGATCTGACGTCCCGGCTGGTGTCGACGATGGTCGACGGCGAGACCCTCACACCGACCGAGTTCGGTTCCTTCGTCATCCTTCTGATCACGGCGGGTTTCGACACCACCCGGCAAGCGTTGGCCTGGGCGCTGCATCTGCTCAGCGAGCACCCCGACCAGAAAGAACTGTTGCTCGCCGATTTCGCCGGCCACATCGACAACACGATCGACGAGGTGATCCGCTTCGCCTCCCCGGTGCCCTACATGCGGCGCACCGCGTCCGTCGACACCGAGCTCGGCGGCGCCCATATCGCGGCGGGGGACAAGGTCGTCGTGTGGTATCTGTCCGCGAACCACGACGAACGCATCTTCGACGGTCCGGGCCGGTTCGACATCACCCGGGCGAACGCCGGCAAGCATCTCGGTTTCGGTGCGAAAGACATCCACCACTGCCTGGGTATGAACCTCGCACGGCTGGAGCTGCGCGTCATGCTCGAAGAACTGTTCACCGCCCATCCCGCACTCCACGCGGTGGGCGAACCGGAACTGCTGCTCTCCGCGTTCATCAGTGGCATCGATTCACTTCCAGTCCGGACACGTGACTGACGGTGCCCGAGGCGCGCCACCTCGATCACAGGGCAAAAGAAGCCTGAACTGCGAAGATGGCATGTCCCCTCCGCTCTGACTCCCAACGGGACATCGAAGAGTCACCGGGGTCACTCCGGTATCCGACTTCGGAGAATCGTCTAGCGGCAGAGTCGCCGAACGCCGAAACGCCCCCGTCCTCTCAGTGAGGATGGGGGCGTTCTGGGGTCGGGAGATAGCCGGCGGGGCAGGGACATGTCATCTGTGCAGCTCAGGGCAAAATCCTGACTTCAGTGACATCGAATGGGGCGAATGTCAATCACTCTGAGCGTCGGCGCCGAGGCTTCTGCACATCGGTGCGCGCGCCCTGTCCGGGTCTGTTGTTGGCCCACTCGATGACTTCGCCGCGCTTCCACAGCGGCGTTCGCCCGATCTTCTCGACCGGGGCCGGCGCCTGCCCCCGGGCGACATACGAGCGCCACGTCGAGGCGGAGATCTCGGTGCCGGACTCGGCCTTGATCAGGTCGATGCACTCCTGCGAGGTGAGCCTGTTCGGGTTGGCCATCTCAGATCTCCGGGTAGGTAATGGCCTGGATCGCGGAATCGCAGACGTACGGCCGAGTGAACGATGACGACTTACCGGTGCAGGGCGGCCTGCAGTCGGGCGTCCGGTGACGCGGGGGTTCCATGCGCTAGACCCTACAGCTCGAGGATGTAACGCCAGCGTGCCTGTCTGGGACATGTGGTATCTCTTCATGCTTGCAACAATACATTATTACGCTGTAAGGTATTGCTGGAAGGTAGACCTCGCCAAGGGAAGACGGTGCGAAATGACGCAGGCGGCATATTTGAATACCCGTCCGATCGAGTTCGCGAAGGGAGACCTGGTCGCGTGGACCGTGCGCCCAGGTGTCTACACCGTGGTCACGCGGTCGCGGGCATCGGTAGTACTGCTGCCAGTGGTGCCCGAGCCGTACGCCACGCCTGACGGCGGATGGATCACCCATCCGTCCAAATTGCGCCCCGTCGACTTCGTCGAGGTCGGACGCGCCGCACACGCGGAGGGGGAGACCCTTTCTCCTGCCCTGAGTGCGGTAGTGCGCCGCGCTCTCGAAGGCCTGACCGTCGGCGACGGGCTCGGTCGCAAGATCATGTCCGACTTCGTCGACGGATGGACGGCCGCCAGCCTCGCCGAGCGCTGAACAGCAATGCCAGTAATGCCAGCAATCAAGGGGGAATCATGACCAATCAACTCGTCCAGGGCCGCAATGTGTTGGACCTGCGCCCCGGCGACGTCGTGCGCGAACGCAATGCCGACTGGCCAGAGCCCTTCACCGCGGGCGAGTTCTACGACTACACCGTCGCCGAAATCATCCGCGTCAACACCACCACTGTGCACGTCGCCATCGTCACCGACGGATTCCCCGCCGCCGTGCCCTACAGCCCCGACCAGTGGGTGACCGTCGTCGAGGAGGTGAAGGCATCCCGATGACCCCGAACTGCATGTCGGAGGGTGCCGTCACGATGGCCACCGAGGAGGAGACGATGACCGCAGCAGAGAACGGCCCCCGGGAATGGGCGACGCGCATGCTCGCCCCGGGCCATGCGGTCATCCTCGATACCGAGACCAGCGACCTCGACGGATCGATCCTCGAGGTGGCCGTCATCGACGCGGCCACCGGCGCCGTCCTCCTCGACACCCTCGTCGATCCCGGCGACGTGCAGATTCACCCCGCGGCGGCAGCCGTACACGGCATCAGTGCCGCCCAGCTCATCGGCGCTCCAGACTGGCCCACCGTGTTCTCCGCCCTCGCAGCGGTCACCGCGGACCGGGTCGTACTCGCCTACAACGCATCATTTGATCAGAGTCGCATCGTGTACGACTGCCACCGTCACGGCCTTGACCCCCTGCATCTGGCTGACACCGAGCGGTGGGGATGCGTCATGGTGAAGCGCTCCCAGGCTGAAGGCGTCGAGAAGAACATTCGACTCGACGGTGCGCATCGCGCCTGCGGTGACGCAGAAGCAGCCCGCGCAGTCCTCCAGGGCATCGCAGACGGCCCTACCGGCACTCCTGCACCCTCTTGCGGCCGAGACGCCGCTCACCGCCGTGACGCGGTCGCTACGACCCCTTCCGGCGAACTGCTCGCAGACGCGTCCTGCCCGGCTGACGCAGCCCCGTCGGTGCCGGGCTCTTACCTGCATAGATGACACGTCCCCTTCGTTAGAAAGAAAATGACCTGCCCAAACCTTCCGACCACGACACTCCGCGCCGCACCGTTCATGTGATCGACCGCAGCGGGTGGGGAACCAGCGGCGCCTACCCTGCGATCCGTGCTCTCACGCTGATCTGGACCTGCACCACTTGCCAAGGCCCACGGGGAATCCCGCAGAAACACCGCTTCCATGAGGACGGCGAATGGTTTACCTGTGACCGATGGGACAACCCGTGCGGCCACGTCGACATGTATGTGTCGGTCCTGAACGAACCCCGAAAAGGGTAGAGGACTAAACCGGGTTTCTTTGTGGGACTTAACTCAAGTGTTGCAACATCACATTGGCACGCTGTAATGTCATTCTCGTAAGTCCGACACGGAAGGTCACCGTCATGAACGACAGCACCGCCGTCATCACCGCAGACATCGTCACCGCAGCCCGCCAGCTCGACTGGGGATCGATCGTGATCCGAGACGGACAGATCGCCGCGGTCGCCCTCGACGACGAGGTAGAAGGAGACGAAATTCTGGCGGACCACTTCGACCTGTGCGAACTGGCGGAGTCCGCGAGCGACGCCGCCATTGCGGCAGAGCTGAACGCGAATTCGCGCGACTGACCCGCAGACCCCCAGTAATCCCACCGACAAGGAGTTCTCATGTCCCACGCCCTCGCCGAAGCCATTACCCCGGACCACCCCCGCGACCGCATCGTCGGCGTGCACGGATACCACCGCGACGAGGCGGGTTCGCGGTTCGCGACCGTCCGCCTCGCCGACGACTCCAAGACCGAGATCGACCTCCTCGACATCTTCATCTCGCACCCGATCCGAGAGGTCGCCGCAGCGGCCTGACACACATCCGAAAGCCTTACCTGCCCAGTTGAAAGGACCCCGCAATGGACGTCGAAGCGAACACCGAAGCGGGGGAGGCGGAACGGTGAACGAGTATTTCCCGCCCGACTGGGACAACCGCCCCCGCGTCGAACCCTGGAACGGCCACATCACCCGGCAGATGTGGCTGGCCAGGGACAAAAGAGGACCTGGTCGGCATCATCGAACTGCTCGGCCACCAGATCACCACGGCGAAACAAGACGCACGCGACGCCGGCTATCTGGCCGACTGGCGAATCTTCCGGATGCTCGGCCAGGTACGACTCGGCGCCCGCGTGTACAACAACTTCGCCCGCGCACACCGCCGCGGCCGCAGGACAGTCCGGATCGATCAACTTCTCGAGGAGGCCACCGATGCCTGACCGCAACGACACACGCACCCCTCGCCGCGACTACCACGCCCTGATCGACGGCCGGGAAGTTCAGGTCGTCGGCCACGTGCATACCTCCCCGCACCACCCCGACCGCGGAGCCGCGATCACTCCGTTCGAGGATCTGGCCGAACCGGGTACCGGTGCACACCTGTTCGCGCTGGTCTCGGTCCGCTGCGCTACCGACGACACCACCGTCGACCTGGACACCGGTGTCAGCCACAGCAAGTACTTCGAGGGCCTGTTCAGGACGCCCAACGGCACCAGTTGGTACCTCACACCGGCGGTCTACGACCCGCGGTCGCGTACGTACGCCCTCGGTTCGCAGGCGCTCGCCGCGGGGCTGAGCATCGGTGCACTGCACGTCGACGTTCTCGAGGTGGTCGGTGGCGCTGGGTACGCTGCCCCCGCGGGTGTGCGGGTGCATGACTTTCCAGTGGGGGCCCCTGCACCCCGACAGCCGCGGGCTGCCGCCCTGACCACCCGCAGTCTCACGAGAGGAAAACAGTGAACGGTCTGTTCTGCAGCGGCGAGTCGATGGATACCGACCGATGAAACGCGCCGCCTTCTGGGGGTGGGCCACGGCCACAACAATCCCGGAAGCCTTGACGAACGCGCTCGACGCCGCGGTGTCGACGATGCACCAGGAACTCGGTGCCGATGCGCACCCGGTCAACACCTCGCACACCACAACCATCCTCACCGATCAGGTCCACCAGGACCCAGGACTGCTCAAGAGCCTTCTCGGGAGCTCGACGGCAATCGTGAACCGCGAAGACCACGCCCTGGTCACGGTCTTACTGATTGGCGAAGTCTGGTAGCCGCTGTGATTCGGAGATGAGACTGCAACGGGTGGCCGAACTCGCCGCATCTGCATAGCTCGTCGACCACGACCACCCGTGCAACTACCCAAGGAGCAGAGATGACCCTCAACGAGCGCAACGCCCCGGTTCCCGCCAACCGTGTCATCGACGAACCGTGGCGCACCGCGGTCACCGATGTGCTCTTTGCCCGCGTCAACGAACTCACACGCCTCTCACGAACGGGGATGAACCCCGCGGACAACCCTCCGCCGCTGGCGTCGCGACTGCATCGCGGCGAGGACCTGCTGCCACTGGCCGCCACCACGCCAGCCACCGAGAGCGGCACCGCGCGACGCAAGAAACTGATCTTCGCGCCCGGGCTCAGCCAAGACGCTCTCGCCCGCCGCCGAACGGTCCGGCTCGACCCGGCCACCGCGACGCCCGCCGGCGGTACCGAGGTCGTCCGTCTCGGCCAGCCCCGCGCCGAACCCGAGTAGGGGAGAGCGGAGCATCGGTCAACTCATGCAATTGACCTGGGGAAATGACACGTCCCCCATTTCGTGTCACGTCGAGAAGGGGACTCCATGAGCATCGAAAGCTGGCTGGCACGAGGGATCCTGAAGGCCATGACTGTGGCCGAGATCGAACTGTCGCCCGTAACGGCGGGATCGCCGCGGACGACCGGAGACCGCCAGTGATCGGTCGTCCTCCGACGTGGGGCACCTCGTTTCCAGGCGAGATGCTGCCCACGGTGACACGCGAAATCGATTCCCTGCGCACGGAACTCGCGGGGCATGACGGTGACACCAGTCCGGTCGTGGGGATGTTCCGCCGGTACCTGGATCTGCTCGAACGCGACGGACTCATGCTTGCCGACCGCGATCGGTTCGAGATCCGGCGCCTGCTCCAGCGTGCGCAGGGCCGGGTGACGTCCACCGCAGTGTTCCTGACCGGTGTGGTCGCGACGATCCTCGGGGTGAGCTGCGCCGGCATCCTGATGGACTACACCGCGGCCGCGCTCGGCCCGGCCAGTTTTCTCCTCGGGGCCCTGGTGGGAGCCGTGATCGCCGGTACCGTGATGCGAGTGGGCACACGTGAGCTGGGGTCGTGGACAGCGCACCTCGCCGACACCGCGATGGCCCGTCTGGACGAACGCCTGCCCTGATCCACCGCGGTCCCTCCAGACCGGGAGCGTCCGATGAGCGGAGCTGGGAATCGGCTGATCGCGCCGATGCTGTCCACACCGGGTGAACCACCGGTGGAAATGGACGGCTGGGCGGCCGAAATGAAGTACGACGGCTTCCGCCTATTAGCTGGGGTCGGTGGCGGCGCGCATCCGGTGCTGTGGACCCGCAACCTCAACGTTGTCACTTCCTCCTACCCGGAGGTGACCGAGGCGCTGACCGAGGCATTCGGTGGTCACGGGCGCATCGTCTTCGACGGTGAAATCGTCGCCCTCACGCAAGGTCGGCCTTCGTTCGCACGCCTGCAGAAGCGGGCGAACACCCTGCGCCCGACCACCGCCCTGCGCCGGCAGGTACCGGTCATTTTCCTGCCGTTCGATGTGCTCCGGCTCGACGGGGACGACCTGATGGGTGCCCCGTACCTCGATCGCCGCGCCGCCCTCACCGACCTCGGCCACCAACTCCAGGGCGCTGTCCTCCCGATCCAAATCCCACCACATTGGGAAGGCATCGAGGGTATGGTCATGCTCGAAGCGGTTCGCAGCTCGGGTATGGAAGGTGCTGTGTTCAAACGTGTTTCGTCGCTGTACCTTCCCGGTCAGCGTACCCGGGCGTGGCGGAAGGTGTTGATCCGTACCCGGGTGAGCTGCGTGGTTCTCGGGTGGATTCCTGCTGGCGGGATGCAGCACAACATGGTTGGCGCCCTTGTGCTCGGCGCCTACGACGACCAGGGTGCACTCCGGTATGTAGGGCACGTCGGGACCGGTTTCACTCAGGCTGGGCGCCGGCAGCTCGGTGAGCAACTGGCTGCCCTCGAACGTCCCACCAGCCCGATCGTCGCTGAGTCCGCGGCCGCGGAACAGCACGGTGTAGTGCGGTGGGTCCACCCGATTGTGGTGGTCGACATAGATATCCGCGAATACGGGCCCGGAGGGCTCCGGCACCCCTCGTACAAGGGCCAACGACCCGATCTCGATCCGGAAGGGGTCAAATGGGATTCATTGCAGTAGTTGCAACATCGCGCATCCGCTCAGAGCTGACGATTCAGCTGGTCGTGGCTTCCACCAAGTCGGGACCGGATCGCTGCATTCGAGGTGGCCCCGCGTGTTACATCAGGCACAACAATGATGCATCTGATACAACCGCCCTCCCTCGGCAGCAGTTCCGCGAGGGGATCCCCAATCGGAACTCCAGGTGGGGGCCAAACGGACTCCCCTGCAACTCTGATCGGAGTCCAACCACGGCCCCAACCCAGACTGTCTATCGTGACTGCATATGAGGCAGAGATTGGGTCCGATCGCGGCAGGGGCAGCTGCAGGAGCGTTGATCCTGACGAGCTGCTCGACCACAACCGACGTGCCGGAAACCTTCGCCGCCACGGTAACCGTCACCGGCGAAGCCAACCTGGCATCGGCCGAAACCGGCGAGTGCACCATCGGAGCCAATCGTGTCTCCCCGGGCGACACAGTGGTCATCCTCGGAGACACTGGTTCCGCATCCGCGAGGTCGCCACTGGAAGTCGGATCCATCGATCAGAAGCCCGACGGCATGGGCGTATGCACCTACACCGCGCACTTCGACGATATCCCCGCGAACCAGCGAAGCTACAACATCACCGTGACCAGCCCTATTAACGTGACCAACTTCGGGCTCCAGTCCTTCACCTCCGCCGAACTCAAAAGTGGTGCTACGTACCGCCTACTGCAGAACGCACCGCCGCCCGCCGGCGGCGGCATCGGATCTGAAGTGCAGGACAGTGACGGCACCCCCTGAAGCGGGCACCAGTGGCATATCAACCGATAGTTTCGGAGTATCAACCGGCCCCGCCGCCGCCTGCTCCTCCGCCACTGCTGTTGAAGGGAAAGATGTCGGTATGCGAGCCGTCCATGCGTCGAGGCGAAAGTGACGAGTAGGGACTCGGCTTCCGGTCGTGCATCAACCCCCGAAGCGTGACCCCAATCCTTGGAGGGTCCTCCAGAACCAATTCCCCGAACGAACCGGGGCAGCTCCAGACCCGTACGGGATAGGTTCCTTGCGAACGTAGTGCTCCATACCCCTTAGCGTAGCCAGCAATCTGCATACTCGATAGCGTGACCTGCAACAACGCCGAGAGCTCCGATGCGAATGCCTCAGCCGACACGGTCGGGTGAGGCTCCAGCCGAACCGGCATCGAGTGGCTGCTGTCGTCGATCGGTGACCGCTCAACGATCGCCTTTCGGTGGTCAGCCCTGTGTGGGTGATGTCGGTACAAGGGTCTCCGCGATGTGGTGCAGTAGGACCATGGCCTGGGATCCCGAAACGACTGATAGCCAGGACTGGGCCGAGCGCGGCCTCCGAATGGCCGCCGATACCACCGCTGGCACCTGGATCATCGAACACGTACACAACTTCGACCACACGGTCGTCGCGTTGGTGCCACCGGTGTTCCCCGCGTACGCCCGGATCTTCCACCCCGCGAACACCATTGACGACGAGATCGTGCGCTGGGCAGCCAACGGCACCACCGCGCACCCCGTCATGGAATGGGGATCCATCGTCGGAGATTGGCACACCAGCGAACAGGAAGGTCTGTGGCACGACTCGCCGGTGAGAGGATCGCTGCCCGCGCGCACAACACGTGCACTGGCCGACATCCTCCGACGATTCACAGCCACACCCGACCACTGTTGGTTCGCCCACTGGGAAGGATCCGGCTACATCACGGCGCCATCGAACTACCCTCGGCTGCCCATGCCCAGCCGAGCCATGGCCCTCTTCTCGGGAAGTATCGACCTGGCAGATACCCAGTTCGGGGCCGACAAGCAGTTCCCGGGAGGGATGAGCGCGCACCTGTGGTGGCCCGGCGACCACGCCTGGTGCGTGGCGACGGACATCGACCTCATGACGACCTACCTGGGAGCGTCGCCGGAGTGCGTCGACACCGTTCTCACCGACGACGCACTTGAGGCACTCCCCGCGACCCCCGATCAGAGAATCACCTGGGACAGCGACACGATCAACCCGTTGCCCTCGAGTCCATCGGGTCTATGACCAGTGCCGTAAGCCCATCCGCTTCCGGGACACGCTCGGAGGCTCGCGGTTCGAACATTCGTCTCGGTCGGCGTTCGGCTTGCGCGGTTCAGTCGTTCTCGGCCACCGGTTCGAGATCAAATATGTGGCGCAACGCGCAAGTTCCTCGTTACCTTTTGGGAATGCCACCCCGCTACCACGTCACCTCGGTGTTGAACCGTGCATCCATTCTCCGATACGGGTTGGATTACAGTCGGATGGGTGCTGCTCGCGGCATTGCAGGAAGCTATGGCCCCGAGCAGAAGGGCTGCTTCCTCGCTGCCGGCGAGTGGGAACGCGACTGGTTCGTGCGGATGAACAACACGGGCGGAGCAGTGGACGTATGGGAGGTCCACGGCATCGATGATGGCGACCTGGTCGAGTCTCCCGAGGGTTACTACTTCTTCCCCGGCGTAATCGCCGCCGCCGAATTGCGGTTGGTGCAACGCGACCTACCACCGGCCCAGAATCACTGATCGGCGGCTTGGGAAATCAGCAGGATCAGGGACCGCCGGATCTGTCCGCAAGCGGATCGTTGACCGGTCATCGATGTGGTCCGCTGGGCGGGTTCGCGGTCATCGGTTGATCGCGACGTCGGCCGCGTCACCACCCTCGGAGTAACTATGGCGCGGGCGGCCTACCGGCAGCCGCTCGTGGTCGGCGGTCTGCACTTCCTCGCCTTCCGGGGGTGGGCGGGATCCGATCAGCGATATCACTGTCCCCCGCCGATACTTGGATATTGGGCGGTGATCGAACGAGGCGTCAACCGTTTCTGGTCGGAGCCGTCGGGATTCATCGAGGCGAGCTCTGCACTGTTCGAGGTGGATATATCGACAACCAGCTCACCCGACTGCGTCGTTGCTCTGGTGTAGAGGATGCGTGAGCCGTCGGGGGTGAACTGCGGATGCACCGCGTACGTGTCGGTCAGCCGGGTGATCTCTCCACCGCCGGCGGGCATCGAGTAGATCTCGGAGCCGTGGTTGCCGCCGCGGTTGCTCGAGAAAACCAGCGTGGAACCGTCGGGTGAGTACGCGGGGTCCGAGTTCCAGAACTGGTCCCGCAGAAGCACCTTCGATTCTCCGCCCGTCGTTGGCACCTCGACAATGTATCCGTCGGCGGTGAAGACCACCCGTGACCCGTCCGGCGAGAACGTCGCCACGGATCCGGACTCAGCCGGAGCGATGACGCGCAGGTCGGAACCGTCGGTATTCATGATGCTGATACTGCCGTCGCTTTTCGAGAATGCGATAGAGGACCCGTCCGGCGAGAAGACAGGCTGATAGCCGTCCTCGTGAACAGTCCTGACGTCACCCGATTCGAGATCCACGACCTCGATGAACCTGCCTCCGCGGGTGTAGGCCAACTGCGCGCCGTCCGGTGACAGCGCGGCGTTGTTTCCCCACCGGCCATCGGACATGTCGTCAGCCACGGTCGGGGTGACCTGCCGTAGGCCGCTGCCGTCTACGTTGGCCACGAAGACCTGACCCCATCCGTCGTCGAAGGACACGATCACCGGGGTCGGCGCCGGTGGCGAGTCGTCCGCGCACCCCGTGAGGACGACGGATGCGGCGACGAGAACGGGCAACAACCGCGAGAGCCGCATCAGATGATCATCGCACGGGACCAACCCCCTGACGGGCACGCACGCGACACAGAACAGGGCGGCGGGCCAGATGTCGTCGGATCAGATGCACTCGGCGCGGTTCGCCACCTCGACGAACTGCGACCAGTACGGAACCCGCTGGCGGAACGTCCACTTCTCACGCGGCAACGCCCCGACCTTCAGCTCGTTTCGCAGGTACTCGACAAGATCCGGGCCGTAGTAGATGACATCAGTCTGATACACCGAGAAGACCGGGCACCCCGGCGGTGCCGGTGCTGCCGGTAGATATCGATGTCCGTAGATCGGCACCAGCACGGGCCACTTTGCGAGATTCTTGCGAGCCGTCCGCTCGATCTCGACTGCTTCGGTCGGACGTGGGCCCCACGACGCAGGCCAGAAGGGGACGGGCTGGTGGAGCACGTCCCACACGAAGCTTTCGACCGGCCAGCCCAGCATGCGCTGCAGCTCAGCGTCGTCGCCGTCACGCCAGTCCGGCCACCTTTCCCCGAGGGGCAACGCAGTCTTCAACAGATCTAGATGATCACAGGCGAAATCAACCCCGAAACGAGCATGGACAGAATCAATCTCGGAATCGGTGAGTCCAGCAGCCAATGTCACGCCTGCCTCTCGGAGCACCGATACTGCGGCATCGCCGACCGCGCCCATGAGATGAGTGTGTCACCAAGTGACAGCATGGGCGAGATAATTTCGCTGACGTGGACGGCACCGTGCGGACGCCGGCGTTCGTCGCTGACCGGTCACCGATCCGTTATCGGTTCCCTTTGGTTACGTGCGGAGTGTGACGATCCGCGTGGCGTGACGATCGGGTTGTGTCCATCGACGCCCGGCCAGTGGCGTCGGAATGTCGGTGGCATTGTGGGGCAGGATCTCGATGTCGTAGTGACCGATTGAAGGGCATCCCAGGTTCTTCCATGCGGTGAGGTGGCCGGCGAGTTCACGCACCGCGGGACTATCGGGTCCGGTGGTGGCCATGAGGCGTCCCCAGGAGACGAGGACGATGTTGCCGTGCTGGTCCGCGATGCCACAACCGGCATGGATCTGCGGGGTGGGCCCGGCGGTTTTGACCGTAATGCGCTTGAGGTGCGGCGCTTGGAGTGCGAGGAAGAAGTCGACGGCCCACCCCTGGCTGGGGTGACACCCGAGACCGGTGTCGAGCAGGTGTTGCTCCTCGGTCAACTGCACGCGGTGCTCGGCGCCACGTGGCCGATGAAGAGTGTCCCCGTCGGCGAGCATGAAGTTCGCCGCGGCGGTGAAAGCCCCATACCAGTGGCCCGGCTCGGTTCCTTTCCGGAGTCGACACAGGGGATGCGCTTCGCCGTGACGCAGCGGCACAACAGCGACACCGTCCTCCGTGAGGCAGTCCCACCACTGCGACGGCACGGTCGCACACCCCACGGTCGCGATCAACCGGTCGAAGACCCCGCGCAGTATTTCCTCGGCGGCACCGCCGTCGCCCGCACGGACCTGCACGTTGGTGATGCCGCCGGTCTCGAGCGCGGCTGCGGCCCGCGCGGCTATCTCGGGTTTCGAGTCGATAGTCACGACGCTTCCGGCGTCGGTGACCAGGTGCGCGAGCAGGGCGGCGTTGTATCCCGTCGCCGTGCCGATCTCGAGGACACGATCGCCGGGTGCAACGGACAGGGCGTGGAGCATCAGCAGCATCAGGGAGGGCGTCGTCGACGAGCTCGACGGCATCCCGTTCTCGGCGGTCAGGGTGGCTAGTGCCTGGTCTCTGTAGATGGCGGCGGCCGCCCCGGCTGAAAGGGGTTGGGAGGCATCGATCCAGTCCGGCTTTCCCGGCATTCGAAAGCGATCGAGATACGCCGCTCGGTCCACGGACCTGAACGCTTCGACAATTCGTGCATCGAGTCCCGGGAGGGAACCGAGGACATCGCGCACAAACGAGGCGCGAACTTCCGCTGTGCCGTTCTCCGTCAAGTCAATCCTCCTTCGACCGTCCCCGCCAATGATGCCGCGCAGTCGCACCGCAGGCGCTGTTCTGTACGGGTTCCGATGGTGGATCGTCAATCAGGACACCGGGCATGCTTCATCGGAAGATCGCTCGAGTGCCCGATCCGTAGAGCTCGACAGTGCATGTCGCGGACGCGCTAAAGTTCCAGAATGACGAGTGTGGGCGTCGTGGCCGTCTGGCACGGTGCAGAAGGTTGGGGCGTCATCGAATTGTCGGACACTCCCACCGGATGCTGGGTGCATTTCAGCAATATCTGGACACTGAATCATCCGCCTCTCGCCCGCGGGGAATCGATCCAAGTCCGTGGACAAGGCGTGAACCTCCAGATCGGTGAAACCGTCGACTTCGACTGGGAGGCGGTGCAACAGGACGGTTACTCATTCCGGGCCGTCGATGTCCGCCCGCGTAGGGAACCGCCGCGTCGAACTGTTGAGTTCCGGGTTCACGGCGAACGTGTTCCCTGGCCAACCAGTCGGTTCGGGGAGCTGCCCCACCCGGGTCTCTGGACTGAATGACATCAGTGATCGCGATGTTTACGGGGGACCGAAAGCCGGACCGCTCCCACTGTCGGTGGCCCGTAAGACGATCCCTCAACAGTTCTGCAGGTGAGGATCGTTCAAGCGAGGCTCGGGTGGGCACACGGGATCCTGCGGTCGTCCCCCATGACGACGACAACGGAAGGCTTCTCGCGCCATGGTGACCGCAGCACGGCAAGGATGAATCCGTCATCGGCGACATCCGCAACATATTCATCGAGGGAACTGGTAATCGCGATACTCCGCGCCCCGCTGGCCACGAAGCCGCTGATGGTGATCCATGAACTGTCGGGAGGACGGCCCGGTTCGAGAAATTTCCAGGCGTTGGATGAAAGATGGCCGGAAATCTCGATCAGGGGCTGCTCGCGGCAACTCGCCAACAGTCATCATTTGCGGGGTTTCCCACTGCCCGTCCACTTCGTTCACCATGACGACGTACCGCGACTCGGCGTTTCGGAGCGCAACTGCAGCGACATCCTCACGTACAACAACCAGGTACGGCTCCACCGCGCTGCCACTCCGCCCACCAGCATGGAAGGACGCAAGGGCACTCCTCGCGGCCGGATGATCCAGACCGTCCATTACCTCAGCGTAGAGTCCCCGCCACTGACTCTGCTGATGATCCGGCAGACATCGAGTCTCTCCGAGAGGCCGATTGGGGATCGGCAACCGGTCACTGATAGTTCACTGGACGAAAGCGGTACCAGCAAGCAGCCCCGGACGAGATGTGCCACGTTCGCTGTTCACCAGGGGTGGGTGAGAACGGCCCCGCTGGGTGGGATGTCGAACTCCGGATAGGACAGGATCACCGTCAGCGACGCGCTGGTCGGTCGAGGGGAGAGGAAATACTCGCCCCAGGTCGCCATCCCAGGGTTCCGGCGGCCGCCACCACTTATCCCGCCGGCGAGCCACAATGTGTTCGGATCGTCCGGGAATGCACCAAAATGTGCGGTGTTGGTCAGCAGCGTGCCGCCGGGCTCGGTGTATACGAGCAGACGGAGACGGTGGGGCTGGCTCGGGGGGATGATCCGGTAGCTGAAGTTCATCACATCGGCGCCGGTTGGGACTTCCCCGATCGGGTCCGGCTCAAGCGCTTCGATGCGGAACAGGATTCCTCGGTCGTAGACGCGGAAGTTTCCGACACCGAGGTCGAGGCCCTCCCGCTGGTAGATCGTCACCTGATGATCGTCGGTGGCGATGGAGGTCTCATCCGGCTTCGGTGGACGTCGCCAGTCGGGCAAGTCGCGACTGCGAATCAGCAACGCACGTCGGTCTTCCAGCGGCAGTTGCTTCTCGCTGGCGAACTGCTCGGCCAGCGCACGATCGGAAACGGGTTCACCCAGAATATCCAGTGCTCGGGCACCCCACTCTCCCTGCTCAAACCAACTGCCGGGTGCCCCTGAGAGGGGCACCGCCGAGATGGGGGTCTGTTCCGGCATCCAGGGGCCTCCCAGCGTATGAATGCGGTGGTCTTCACAGCAGCGTATCGACGCCATCACTGCTCCGAGAACGGATCCACCATGTTCACTCACCGCTCCGCACCCTTCTCCGAGCCTGATGAGCGGGAGACCCGTGCGCCCTTCCGGACCATGTTCGCGATGAGATGGGCGCTTAAAAGCGATCGCCGTTGGCGGAACCTGCACCGGAACGAAGTGGTGTCCCAGTGCGGGTTCGGCTTCCGGTGACATTTTGTTCCCTACCTGTGGCGCGGCCCCGCAAGATGAGGTGGTGACGACGTTACGGATCATCATTCCCGAGGAGCTGATCATGGACGGGATAGTCGGCATCCCGCAGGTAGGTGACAGCGTCGACTACACGCTTCAGTTCTACGAAGCTCAACCGTGGATCAACCCGGAGGCCTCCAATGATGTCGTAGCACTCGTCGAACCGCTGAACGAGGGCAGGCTCTCAGCGGAATGGACCGACCCCAACGGACATGTCCACCCGGGGACGTACTCGATGATGGTGCATGGTGACGGGTGGCGTGCGTACTTCCTATCGACCCGGCTCTACGAGGGCACAGCGCAACTTGTCGGGTCATTCGAGGCCGACTGGCCCGGGGTACTTCCCTCCGAGGCCCAGGTAGCCGGGACAGTAGCCAGATGCCAACTGATCACGCGTACCAACTCGACGGACGCAGAAGGCAGAAGCACCGAAGGATGGGCCGACACGCTAGGGCCTGTGCCAGAAGGGCAGACCGGCTTCCGGATTCCATCGCAGGACTGCCCTACCCCTAGGGTCCGAGAGATCGGCATCCTCGTGGATCTGGCAGTAACGACATCTCAGTAGCAAGAGACTCGGTCAGTCAGAGCGATGACCGGTCCCCGATCGTGTACCGGGAAGTTGAAGGCCACCGCGTATCGATCAGTCCTGCTCAAGCTCCGGGTGCCGCCGCAGCAATTCATCTTCCACTCGGCGGAGTGAGGTGATTTTGGCAGTCACGTCGTCGAGCCGCCGCTTTTCCTTCTCCAACCGACCCTCGAGTTCTCTTACATCAAGCAGTAGCTGGTCTCGCTCAACCAATAGTCGGGTGATCTGATCGGCGGCGGGGTTGCTGCTCATCAACCTACGGTAAGTGGAAGGCCGCCAGGTCTTGGCGATCTGTCATCGTTCTGAGACCCGTGAGACGAACGGTGACCGGCGGTCATCGATCGGTGGCCGGTCATCGATCCTCGTGCGGAGCACTGCTCGAGTCGATCACCAAGATGTCGCACAGGTCGATGACTAGCATCAGCACGATGGCGCAGTGGAGCACTGTCGAGGCGGATCATCATCAATTCACGATCGGCGAGAGGCAGGCAGACACCCTGGCTGTCGCTGTCGAAAGCAGTCTCTTCGACGCAGGAAGCGACTTCCTGACGGTCCGTACTGGTGTCGCGTACGGCCCGGTCTCGATCGGCGTGGAAATACTTCGCGACCAACCTGACAGCACGTTGTTCGAGGACTGGGAGAACGTTGCTGAGTGCACCATCAACGCCTCCACATTGTGTGTGATGACCCTGCAGGGCGACCCAGTGCAGGACTTCACCGATCTGACAGTCATCGAACCGGGTCGGTACCGGGTACGGGTGCACGCCCGAGGCCGCGATGCGAACTGGGACATGGACGTAACCGAACCGACCGAAGACTATTTGGTGCAACTGTGGCCAGTCCCTCGCACACAGGGTTTCTTGAGACTCAAGAAGACCGACACCGCGTGGAGCGAGGTCGACCCGAAGATCCCGATTGCCACGCAGGCCGCGGCTCGCGAGTCGGTGCAGGCGCCGAATCCGCAGGCGCTGGGACGACCGAAGCTCAAACGCCTGGTGAACCGCAACAGTGTGTCACGATTCCAGCTTCGGAACTTCACCGCGGTCAGCGACGTGGCACATCTCGACCGTCTGCTTGCCGAGAAACTTCTGGCCTTGCGTGATGACGAACTCCGGTCGGTTGCCCAGTGGCTTCCGCGGCGCGCCCTGGCAAAGGCCGGACTTCTCGACATCGAGTGGGTGTCGAACGCTGTCACCGTCCTTGAGGCCGGGCTGTGGGAACGACCGAAGGACATCTACGCCGCGGCAGTGCGGGCGATGACCGGCGGAGATCCCGAAATTCCGGTCACTCAGATCGTGTCCGTTTTCGATGGACAGAAGCCTGTCGACCCCGTATTCGGCGCAATGAACGCGCTCATCTATGGCTTTGACCCCGACCCAGCAGTCGCCACATTCCTCGCCCTCCACGGCACGCTGCTTGCGTACGGGCCGCAGTGGAAGGATCTGGTCAACGAACTCGAAGCTGCCTTCCCGCGAATCGCCACGTGGACCATCGAAGGGTCCTAATGAGGAACCACCAGCGGGACGAGATCGGCGCCGAGCGCATGCCCGACTGCCGGCGACGCTCGTCCCGGAACGGGATGCGCCAGCGGCATGCACCACAGCAGTAGCCATCGGGAGCGGTTCTAGTCGCACTCGTCGACGATGTTTGACCGTTGATTCCCAAGCACCACGCCGCCAGCGTTGTGCGTCCGAGAGATGGGATTTCAGCGATGTACATCGGATATGCACGTGTATCCACCGATCAGCAAGACCTAACCGCGCAGCAGCACGCTCTGCTTGCGCTCGGGGTGTCACCGGACCGGATCTACGTCGATCACGGCTTGACCGGAACCAATCGCCTGCGGCCCGGACTGCAAAACGCGCTTGCAGCCTGCCGAAACACGGACACCCTCGTAGTGACCAAGTTGGACCGGTTGGCCCGTTCGTTACCGGATGCCCGAGACATCGTCGACGAGCTGACAGCTCGGCACGCGTGCCTGCAGATCGGGGCCTCGTTGCACGATCCCACCGACCCGGTCGGGCGCCTGCTGTTCAACGTCCTGGCAATGGTCGCCGAGTTCGAGGGCGATCTGATTCGGGCACGAACGAGGGAGGGGATGCGGATCGCGAAGGCGAAAGGACACCTCAAGGGCAAGAAGCCGAAGCTCAATCCGCGTCAGGAAGGGCACCTCGTCGAGCTGCACGGGACAGGCGAATACTCGACCGCGGAACTGGCCGATCTGTTCTCGGTGGGCCGGTCGACGGTGTACCGGGCGATCAAACGCGCCCGCCGACCTCATCGCGACGGCTACTCGGAAGCCAGTGCCTAGCGATTCCCGCACATTGGGAACGTCCGCCGGCCCGGACACTGTGGCGGGCGTTCCGCATACGGAGATGCGAACCCGAAAATCGGCTCCATGAGAAGTCTGCGTGCGACAGGATTCTCTAATGAGTGCGGATTCCGGCTCCGGTCCTGACCTCGATCTGGTCCAAGTCGGGCCGATTGAAGTAGACCCGGCTGTCTTGGGGGGTTCGGGGTCGTCACTGTGGGATCTCATCGGTGACCGTCGCGTCGAGATGCGCTCTCCGGACGAGGTACTCGATCTTCCACGCCACGGGTGGCGTCGGCTCGTCCCAAGCCGGGACGATGGCGCAGGATCCAGGGAGGTCTTCGCCGCACCGCACGGGCAGGTCTCGGAAGCGTGGACACTGGTGTTCCTCAGCGATTCAGCTGGTGCCTGGAGGGTTAGCACGGACCCGGGTCCGATCCGAGTGCATCGTTGCCGGGCGGCCCGCCGCGTTGGTCTGGAGTTGCGCTGGCCCGGCGAGTTCACCTGCAAGGCGGGTGCGCTCCCTGGAGTGTCGATCGACCTGGTGAATGCCGGAGACAGGATGTGGGTGAACTATGCAGGGGACCACATGACCGTCCACGGTTGGGTGCTCGATGAGGAGGGCGAGCCGATGAAGCCGGGGCTGTCGTTGTTCTCACAGGCACCGACGCTGCCCGACATTGAACCCGGCGATCGGATATCTCTGCGGGTCGATATCGCTACGCGCGATATCGAGGACTTTCCTCCCGGCCGCTACGCGGTCATCGCCGAACTCCATGACTTGGGCCTGATGTCGAGTCCGGGAACGTTAATCCTGGTTGACCCAACCCCTGGCACCTAGTCGACGATCGCTCATCGATCGATGACCGGTGGCATCGGTGAGCGGCCGTTGATTCTGTACCGGCTGCGATACACGATGCTCTACGCCGACTACCTACTCTGCGATGGGGAGGGCGAGGTCTGTTGACCATTCGGCTTGGCCAGTGATGTCCTTCACGGTGAGTCGGACTCGGAAGGGTGGACCCGGGAGATCTTCGGGCCGTCGTACGGAGAAGGTGAGTTCCGCACGCGATTTCCTGCCGCTCATTCCCCACCCGATTCGTTTCTCGACGTCGCCGTAGCTCAGAGTCGCTTGTGCCTCGTACTCGAGTAACGGTGGTGCGGATTCGTCGGTTCTGCGCGCGATGAGGGTAAAGAACAGGCCGTCGGGCCCGGACGTGATCGGTCCGAGCCAGCTGAGAATTCCGTTACTACCGTCGGCGAGGAACGCTGGCGGCGCACAAACTTCCAGCGGCAAATCCGAATCAGAGAAGGCGCGATTGCGGGATTCCACGATAGTTCCCCCAAGTCTGTGGATTCGACGTTCATTCGACGGTACCTGCGCGGGCGGTAGCCGGTCCTGCGAAACTCAAACCGTCGACGGTCGGCCCGGGCCCTCGCCCTGAATCGATCCCACTAACGGAACCTGCACCGGAACGAAGTGGCGTCCCAGCGCATGCCCGGCGGCAGTCGGCCCTCGTTCCGTAAGCGGATCGGCAACCGGTCACTGATAGTTCACTGGACGAAAGCGGTACCAGCAAGCAGCCCCGGACGAGATGTGCCACGTTCGCTGTTCACCAGGGGTGGGTGAGAACGGCCCCGCTGGGTGGGATGTCGAACTCCGGATAGGACAGGATCACCGTCAGCGACGCGCTGGTCGGTCGAGGGGAGAGGAAATACTCGCCCCAGGTCGCCATCCCAGGGTTCCGGCGGCCGCCACCACTTATCCCGCCGGCGAGCCACAATGTGTTCGGATCGTCCGGGAATGCACCAAAATGTGCGGTGTTGGTCAGCAGCGTGCCGCCGGGCTCGGTGTATACGAGCAGACGGAGACGGTGGGGCTGGCTCGGGGGGATGATCCGGTAGCTGAAGTTCATCACATCGGCGCCGGTTGGGACTTCCCCGATCGGGTCCGGCTCAAGCGCTTCGATGCGGAACAGGATTCCTCGGTCGTAGACGCGGAAGTTTCCGACACCGAGGTCGAGGCCCTCCCGCTGGTAGATCGTCACCTGATGATCGTCGGTGGCGATGGAGGTCTCATCCGGCTTCGGTGGACGTCGCCAGTCGGGCAAGTCGCGACTGCGAATCAGCAACGCACGTCGGTCTTCCAGCGGCAGTTGCTTCTCGCTGGCGAACTGCTCGGCCAGCGCACGATCGGAAACGGGTTCACCCAGAATATCCAGTGCTCGGGCACCCCACTCTCCCTGCTCAAACCAACTGCCGGGTGCCCCTGAGAGGGGCACCGCCGAGATGGGGGTCTGTTCCGGCATCCAGGGGCCTCCCAGCGTATGAATGCGGTGGTCTTCACAGCAGCGTATCGACGCCATCACTGCTCCGAGAACGGATCCACCATGTTCACTCACCGCTCCGCACCCTTCTCCGAGCCTGATGAGCGGGAGACCCGTGCGCCCTTCCGGACCATGTTCGCGATGAGATGGGCGCTTAAAAGCGATCGCCGTTGGCGGAACCCGCATCGGGACGAACTGGCGCCCCAGCGCATGTCGACGGCAGTCCGCCCTCGTTCCGAAAGCGGATCGGCTAGCGGAATCACCCCGTCCGCCGGCGCGCTGTCGGCCAGACTGTCTCGCTGGTGGTTCTGCTATCGGCCCGGCGGGCGGAGATTGGCGGCGTAGAACTCGATGCTGGTCGTTTCGAGTCCAAACTCGGGGTAAGCGACCGCGACGTGGACGACGCTCTTCGTAGGTACCGGGCTGAGGAAATAGTGCGCGCGCGTTTCAATCACGCCCAAGTCGCGGACACGGCTGCGGGAGTCGCCACCACCAGAAAGCCATGGCTCGTTCGGATCATCGGGAAAGTCGTCCTGCCTGAATGAGCTAGACAGCACTGTCCCTCCGAAGAATCCATGCTCACCGAGAGTTGGCGAAACCGCGAGGATAAGCCGGATTCTGGTTTTGTGAGCCTTGTCCGGCCTGATCCTGTAACCGAGATTGATTGTTTCGGTGTCGAAGGGAATTCCTGCGGTGGGGTCTGGGTCCGGTTCGCGGGCGACCAGGTCAAAGCCCACCCCGTTCTCGTACACCTTCGCTCTGGTGAACCGGAGGTCGAGGCCGTTGTTGGTTTTGAATGGGATGGACAACTTCGGCTCGTAAAGGACTGGATCGTCGTCCTCTGTTGTCAGGAACGCGTCGGGGCGTTTCCGAAATTCGGGTACCTCGCGGCGACCGGGCGGCCGCTGCGCGCGCTTCTCGCGTTGTTCCTGTTCCTCGCGTTCCAGTTCGCGCTCGAGTTCTTTGTCCGGGATGGATTCGCCGGCCAATCGCAAGATCCGGGCACTCCACTTCAAGTGAGCAGTCCACTCTGGTGGAGGATCGCCGACATAGGCAAAGTTGAACCGCTTTTTGGACATGCCATCGATACTTGCATGCGCTGTCCAGGTGACGGCACAGATCGCATGCTGACAACGTCCACGGCGTCCCGCAAGCCGAACCTTCAGCGGCGCGTCCCAGTAGGGGGCGTTCACCGGTACCGCTCTGAGCTGGCGAATCGCCGTTTGCCCCGTCCGGTGACATTCCCATTGCCGGGGCGCTCACCGGGTCACTCGCGAGTGGGGCAACTGGGCGACCGCGGACCGCCCCGAAGTCCTCGAAACCTGTCGGGAATCGCCCAGGAATACTGCAGGTTTGGAATACCGCCCTACCGCCAGTCTTCGTGCCCGAATCGTAGAAGACGCCGTCAGCTGAGGAGGAGGAGTAATGATGTCGCTGCAGGAGTTCGTGTGGTGGTTGCTCGGGGACTCGGTGTGGTACGTCCCTATTCCGGGCTTTCGGGAATGGATGGGCTTCGGATAGCGCGTGGTGCGAGCGAAGGGAAGCCGCTGTCGCCTTCCCCGTGACAGCGGCTTCGTTTCCTTCCCAACTTGAAACGTAACAATGCAACGCTGTAAAGGGTGCAGCAGGCGGAGGACGCGCAGAGCCGCATCGACAACTAGGCCGAGCCCACAGGCACCGTGGTGCCGCAGCATGCCGAGAACGGCTTCGGCGTCTACGAATGGGACCGAAGAGCACGGCGTCGTGTTCCGCATGGACCTCGACCAGTTCGGCACCATCGGCGGAGTCCCGGTCAGTCAGTACGCCCCGCCGCCCCCGCCCCCGTACACACCGCTCAACCTCTCCTGAGTCGGTCGCACGCCCGCGCCCCCCAGCACCCACCCCCTCGGGTGCTGGGGCGCACTGCGTTTCGCAGCTGTCGGCTCGCCAGGGTGCAGTGGCCGATTGTGGTGGCGGTGGGTGCCGTGGGGTGCGAATCGAGGTCCCCGGACGTACCGGAACAATGGCCGGTGATGAGCGAGACAAACATGGGCCGCGTACCGGTGGGGGATCCGATCCCGCTTCGGTTCGATCCGACCACCAAACAACGCCTCGAGGAGTTGGCCGCCGGCATCGGTCCGCGCCGCTTCGGGGCGCTGGTGCGGGTCGCCGCGCGGCGACTTCTCGCCGACCCCGACCGGGTGCCGGAGTCCCTGGCACAGGCGCGGCGCGCCTCCGCCGACGCCCGCCGCATCCCCTGGGCGGAACGACCTCTCGACCTCGACCCCGCCACCAGCACTCGCCTCAACGAACTCGCTCACGAGTTCCACACCGACCGCAGCGCGATCGTCCGCGTTGCACTGCACCGCTTCCTCACCGCGGCGGGCCGATTCCGGCACCCGGTGCTCCGCGAAGACGCCCGCACCGATCTGACGTGCCGCATCCGCGTGTACCTCAACCGCTCCACGCTGGTCCGGCTCGAGAAGCTGATCAGCCGCAACGGCGACGCCCTCACCGCGGCGGCCATTCGGGTCGCGGTACGCCGACTCCTCGACGACCCGGGAGACCTCACCGCCGACCTGGGCACGATCGGGACCATCCGCGACCTGACCCCGGAAGACCTCGGCCCGCGCACGAATGTGCACTTCGACGACGACCTGCGCGACCAACTCGACACCCTCGCCGAACGGTTCGACTCCGACCGCGCCGAACTCATGCGCCTCGCCGCCCGCCAGCTCCTGGCGAACCCGCGGGACCTCGAGAAGGCGGTGACCGAGGAGATCTACCGCGGGGACGCCAACCGGGACAAGCTCCTCGCCCGCAACACCCGCCGGCAGACCGCGGACCAGGCCACCGCCGCGCCCGCCGTCCGCACGGCGCCGAGCCCGCAAGGCAACCCGTTCGGGAAACGGCACGTCTTCCGGTTCGATGAGGACACCAAACGCCGCCTCGAGGAGCTGGCGGACGAGTACGGTCCCCGCCGGCTCTCCGCGCTGCTCCGGGTCGGGATTCGCAGACTCATCGAGAACCCGGCGGCCGATGAGGCCCTGGCGCAGGCCCGCCGCGTCGCCGCCCCGCCGCGCACAGCCCGGGTCGACGTCGCCCTCGACGACGAACTCCTCGCGCACCTCGACGCCCTCGCCGACCGGCTCGGCTCGGACCGCCAGGAGTTGGTGCATCTGGCGGCCACACGCATCCTCCGCTTCCATCACAACATCGAGAACCGGATGCTCGACGAGATGTTCCGCGCCCCGAACAACCGGAAACACCTACTGGCCACACATGCCCGCCGTGAGCGGATTCGTCGGATGGACCGCGGCAGCGGCACCTGACCTGCGAGAATGGACGGTGGGTCGGGTCCGCACCACCGGAGGATGCCATGTCTTTCGTTTCTGCGCCTCGCTGTCGTCGCGGCCACTGCGGCCGCCGCCCTGTCCCTGACCGCGGCGCCCGCACACGCCGCCCCAGCTCCGAGTGGGTGCGACATACAGTTCTTCGCGGTCGGTGCCATGTCGACCTGTGCACCCGGATCGGTGAATACCCACCAATTGGAACTGGTGTGCGTCCCGTTTACCAATTTGATTTATCCCGTCAACACCATCACCGTGTGGGGGCCGGAGGTGCCCACCTCCTTGCCCTCCATCGCACTGTGTCCGCCGCCCATCTACTTCACGCTCGGCCCCCTGAGGGACACCCGGGTGCACACCCGATAGGACCAGCCCCCGGCTGCTCCTGCGCCGTACAACCGGCAAGTGACCTGCGGAAATGACACGTCCCCGGGGTCGGTGCCCCCGATCGGCCGCCGCCGCCAGTAGGGTTCTGCCTGCTGTATCGAGAAGACGTGAGAGATCGGGGAACTGTGGCGCGCAAGGTAGTTGTCGAACTCGTCGACGACATCGACGGAACCGTCTTCGGTGAGGACGGGGAGAGCATCACCTTCTCCGTCAACGGGGTGGACTACGAAATTGATCTGAAAGACAAGCACGCCAGCAAGTTTCACAAGCAGATCGGATTCTTCATCGAGCACGCCACCCGGGTCGGTGACCGCACACGACGCTCCGATCGTCCCGTCGCCCCGGACGCCCCGGTGCGGCGACGCGGGAACGGCAAGGAGATCCGCGCCTGGGCGACCGAACAGGGCTATGAAATCTCCTCGCGCGGGCGCATTCCCGCCGAGGTCGAGCAGTGGTTCCAGGACGCCCACTGAACGCGAAGGAGCGTTGATGCGATCGCTGCGCAATCCCTGGTACCGGGCCTCGGTGCGCCGAGCGGCGAGCGAGCATTGGCTGACCACCGGCAGCCGGGGTTTACGTGGCATGACCGGTGAGCCGGTGGAACTCAGCGACACCGAGGCGGCCACCGTCCTCGCCGCCGTGGTCGAAACCACCGGCGGCCGGTGGCCGGCCCACCCCTCACGCATCGCCCGTACGCTCCGCCGGCTCGGCATCGACGGCAACACCGAGCAGATGGCCGCCGCCATCACCGCTCTGGTACGCGACCCGGACTGGCCCCACCGCGCCCGCGAGATCACGTCCAGCGCCTCGGACTGGTAAGCCGGATTGGCTCATTCACCTGGGGAGATGACACGTCCCCATCGTGGCGGGGCTGAGGGGATCCATTGCATCTCCTCCGTCCCCAATAGCTCTCTAGTCAGGCGTTCTCGTTCGGCTTGTTCGTCACTTCGCTCACTGCACTCTTGAGCCACCATCGGAGCTTCCGGCTTCCGACCAATCGCGCGCCATCTCCGAACCGGCGTGGTTCCTGCGACGTGAACGGAACCGGATTGCCCTCGACCACGGGCTCTTGCGTCGTACGGTGTTCCAGTCCGTAGATCGCATCCAGGATCTCACGGTCATATCCCAGCTCTACCAGATCATCTTCGGAGATCTCATGGTGATGGAGCGGATCGGGTGCACCATCAGTTCCTGCTCGGCGATTGAGCTCCTCGTAGAGCCTGACCAGCTCGCCAGCGGCCTCTCCCACCTCGGAATGTCCGCGCAGACGTTCGATAAGGAAGGGCAGTACAGGGATGAGAGCTCTTCCTTCTGCGCGGTCGATCCACTCATCTTCCCAACCGAGGGTTCCATCGGGGCCTGTCTGTGGCTCCCCGAAGAGCTGACGTGCTCCATCGACCGTATATCCCTGGTCGTACAGTTCTTGGGCAGTGATCCACGACTGCTCGGGCATTTCACTCCTGTTCACTCTTGTTACGAGCGTCTCAGTTGGACAGTTGCGCGGTGCTTGGCGCGAAGACAGTGAATCCGCTGGGTGACGGTTTCTCCAAGGACCCCCGCACGCGCTCGGGCATGTCGCTCAGCCGGCCCCACCAGTGTGACCCGAAACTCCTTCCCGACGCGTTCAGCCTGGGCCTGGCATAACAAGCAGATCAGCGTGCAGGCCTGCCCCTTTCCTCGCATCAGAGGTTCCAGAGTCGGAGTAGCGCGGCACGCAGGCTGGCGGAGATGATCCGGTGATCGGTGGTCAGCCGGGGATTGGGGTGTCCGAGGTCGGCGAGCTGTTGTTCGGCGTCCGCAACCGAGACCGGCTGCAGATCCGCTCGGACGAGCAGGAGATGGCCAAAGGCTCTGTGGGTGTGAGGGATCGCGATGGCGTCTGAGTCCACGACCGCCGGGGGGTAGATCCATTCGTTGTCGGTGACGAAGATGAGGACATCGCCACGCTCGAGGCGGGCACGTCGGTCGCCTGGGCGGAACCATTCGAGCTGATAGGTCGCTGCCGGCCCCGCGGTGGTGGTGTGATGCCGGCGCGCCTGGGTGTCCCAGGTCTGTTGCTCTGTGGCGCTGGGTTCGTACTCGACGATGTGACGCACGAACATCCGGGTCACCCGTGCAGGAAGGAAATCCAGTTCGGCGCGCACCCGGCCACCGACCCCGGGGATCGGCACCGACCGACCGATCTGCCATTCGGTGGTGGCGTTGTCGAGAAACACCCGATCGACCTCGGTGATCTCCTCAATACCCTCGATGAACGCGCGGACGCCGGCAACGACCTCCGGATCGTCGGTGATGACCACGGCCTCATCGGCGATCGTCGAGCTGTGGGAGGCATTCGCGGACCCGATGACCGCCCGCCGACTGGTGGCGATCACGTTGGCGTGCAGGTTCGGTGACGACAGGACCCGGACACCGGCCTCGACGTAGTAGGCAAGCGCAATCGGCGAGGTCACATGCGCGCGCACCGCCGCCCGGGAGGCATTCACCACGAGGAGATCGCCGGCCCGCAGCGGCAGCAGAGCGGGTGCGTCCTCGCCGAGGTAGGCGATCGCGGCGCGCCGCGGCCCTCTCACTCGGATGGCGCGGGTGATGTGCGGCCAGGGACTCGGCCCATGAAATGTCGTCCCCATAACGTCGAACGGTAGCGCGGGCGTGATGCGCTGTACCCCTATTGGCTCGGGTCCCGGTGCGTACGGTTCACCCCATGCGGCCAATTGCACCGCCGGTCTCCGCGAAAAGTGGTGATGAACTGCGGATATGACACGTCCCCATCTCTTCTGGGCGACGACGACGCGTGCCGCCTTACAGTAGCGGCGGCGGTTCGTCGCCGTGGACGAGCTTCCACCACAGGGTCGCGCGCTGACGAGGGATCGGGTCGACGATGATCAAGTCGGCCCGATCGGCGGCGGCGAGCATGTAGGGGCGGCGGCGCTCGCGCCATTGCGGCGACATCCTCGAGACCGTCGATACTCATCGGACTGTCGAGGGTCTCGCACGCCAGTCGAAGCCACGGGACGAGATGGCGTTCGGCTTCCCGGCTGATTCCGTCACCCGCGAGGGCGTTCTCGACGAGAAGACTTGTCAGATCGCGGCGGATCCGCCACCGAAGTTCAGCTTGATCGACAATGCAGGACCGCTCAGGGCCCGATCGTGGCCGGGGGCGGTGCGGAGCCGTCGGGTAGTCGCCCTGCGGGTTATAACATCTCGGTCCGTTGGTGTTGATCAAGGGTGCGGGCATGGGTGCAGACGTCACACAGTTCGGTGAGCGCGGGCAACGACGGCCGCCGGTGGGTGGCGAGTTGGGCGAGCATCTCGGCGCCGAGGTCTTCGGCGCGGGCGAAGACTTCGAGCCCGTGCCGGTAGCGCATGACCGCGGCGTTCTCCCAGTGGCCGGCGAGTGTGCGCTCGCGGCGGGGGAGCCCAGCGACAGCTGCGAAGAATCGTTCCTCGGCTACGAGTGCTCTGTTCCGCAACTCGGTGGCTGCGGCATCGCAGCGGTCGGGGGTGATGCCGTGCAGCGGAATCAGCGCTTCCCGGAACTCGTACGCAGCGTTGGCGAGGTTTTCGAGATCGACGGGGGTGGGCGCGCGTGCGCCTGGTGAGTCCAAGCGCCATGCCGGGAAGCTTAACCGGACCGGTAGGGCGGCGATTGTGATGGCGGCCGACCGCGGACATGCTTGCCTTGCCGTTCGAGAAACTCGCCACCGCCTGGCACCGGATGGTCATCAGCGCCGGCGGTGGGTGGTGGTGCCGAATCCGCACCTGAATTGCTCTTTGACCAGCCGAAATGACACGTCCCCTGTCGCGGGATTCGGTGCGCTGGTAGTGTTGTCGCCGCGCTCCCACCCGGGAGATTCCTGAAGTCTGTCGTGGTCGGCTTCAGAAGTGGCAATGAGCTTGTGGCACAACTATATCCAAGTGCCGCAGCCATCCCCGGGGGGATCACCGTCTCGATTCTGCCCCACGGCGTCGTCCTCGATTTTGAGGGGCAGCGGCGACCAGCTGTCTCTGGCAGGGGATCGAATCGAGACGGATGGAGGAACCGCATGAGCGAGCAGCGTGGACGCGACTTCAAGGTCGCCCCCTTCGGAGGTCGCGCAGATCGGCCAGCGGAGGAAGCGGCGCCCGCAGACCGTGGTCCAGCTCCCAGCTGGCCGGCCGGGTCAGGCCGTCGTGGGAATGGCGATCTCGGCTCTGCCGTCGATGGCCGATAGTAGGTAGTGCGGGCAGGTGGCCACCTGCCGAGGTACGGGAATCGCCCGGCGGTCGGTGTCGAGGTAGAGGCGGTATGCGAGTTGCCCGCGTCGATGGACGCCGGTGTCCGGGTCGACGGCGCCGAGGAAGTACCCGTGAGCGTTGTCGACGGTCGAGAAGATCGCCCGCGCCCACTCGGCGGGCTCGGTGGGCGGCAGATACCGCGGCACGCTCGTCTGCGCGTCGACGATGTGCACGATGACCGTGACGGCGAACCCGGTCGCCGCGGGAAACCACTCCTCGGCCGCAATGTCGAACGGCGCGACGGACGTGTGAATCTGCAGCTCGATGTCCGTTCCGGTGCGCGCCGCCGCTGTGATGATGTGGGGATCCGCCGAAGCATCCTGTACGGCCAGGTTCGGCAGCGTCTGGTGGCCGTCGGCGCGGATGCTGCCTGGATCAGCGGACATGGGGCAAGAGTACGGGCCGCCGATACACGGCCCGCGGGGCGACGGCGATTCGTCGACCGACGACCTATCCGGCAGAATAGGGTTTTGACCTGCAGTGATGACAGGTCCCCTAACGGAAGGACTGGGCCGGTGAATGTGGGTGACCGCGTCAAGGTACATACCGACGCCACCTCGGAGTTCGTCATTGTGAGCATCGACGGCGAGGACGCGGTGATCGAGTCCGTGCGCGACGACGTCCCCGGTAGGTTCCCCTTCCATGCCCGCCTCGATCGGTTGGTCCCGGTCGGGTCCTGACCCACCAAGAAATGCCATCTGAACGGCGGAGATGTCACGTCCCCTCGCGTGGGTTATCGCCCGCTCGTCGCGGCGATGGCGTCGGTGATCTGCCCGCGCTGCTCGGCGGTCAGGTCCCGGACCCGGGCGTCGTCGGCGATGCCGAGCATGACCATGACCCCGGCCGGCCCGATCCCGGATCCGCGCATGTACGTGGTGAGGACGTCGGTGACGAGTAGGTTGGCGGCGATCCGGTCGCGTCGGCGGTACAGCAGCGACGTCAGTGGTATGTGGCCGGAGAGTAGGTCGTCGGTTCTCCTCTGCCGCAGGGCGTTCAGGCTGACGATCTTCTGGTCGTCAGGTTCGGGTGTCAGCACTGGGGTTCCTCTCGTTGGCAGGCAGGAATGGCGGATCAGGAGCAGCGGGGTGGTGTTCGCGCCGGCGGGCCTAACGTCTTCGGCTTAAGCTCCCGCGCGCGGTATCAGCTGCCCAGGCGCCGCGGCCGGCGGGCGGCGAAGACCGCGACGGAGCCGACGATGGTGATCTCGACCCCCTCGAACGCGGCGGCCAGGGCCGTGTGCAGACCGTCGAGGTCGTCGTCGCGGTTGTGGAACAGCTTGATCGGCCCGTTGTAGAGGTGGTTCAGGGCGCGGCTGAGAGGAGTGTGGTGGACACCGGTGTCGAGGATGGTTGAGCCGAAGAACACCCCGTCGTCGGCCATGACCTGAGCGATGTGCCCGAACGCACGGCCCTTCTCCGCCCAGGTACCGGGCACGCAGTGCAGCACGAAGTTCGCGGCCACGGAGTCGAACACACCGCTGTCCGTGGGAAGTGGGGCGAGGATGCTGCCGGTATGCGCGGCCGCGGCGATGCCGCGGTCGGCGAGACGTGCGGTGGTCATCTGCAACGTGTTCGGGTTGAGGTCGAGCAGCACCATCATCGGGCTCGGGGTCGGGTAGGTGGCGTTCTGGAGGTACCAGCCAGTTCCGGGGCCGACGTCGAGGTGCCGGTCACCGAGGTGGGAGTTGTAATGCGCGAGCAGGCGTTCGCGGGGGCAGCGCCAGACGAGGGTGTTGCTCCACCGCAGCACGACGGTGTCGTACACCGACAGCAGCGCCCGACTGTATGGGGCGGCGCCGGCCTTCTCCGCCTGTGTGACCGCACTTGCAGACATGCGTGTTCCCCCTCGGTGTTCACGTGATGGCGTTCCCCCGCCATCACCGATCGTAAACGGCGCCGATTTCATGGACTCGGTCGATTTGTCTGCCGCGAGTGCCGCGGCGTGTTCGGGAGGGTCGCCCGTCCGTGCCCATGTTGCTCGGGCGCCGCCGCCGCCGTCATGGATGATCTTCATCTCAGTGTGTTTCGCTATGCTGGTGTGTGTTCGGCGGAAACGCCGACAGCACGCGTGGGAGCGAGTCACTGGTTTGGTCACCGGGATGCTTCTCCCGCGGTAGACCCGCCCTCGGGTCGGGTCCGAGCGTGGCAGGCCGTCAATTGGGACACTAATGCCTGCCACGCTTCGTCATATCAGGGGTGTGTTCGACGCAGCGGGAGGGGATCTGGTGGCGTACAACGTGAGCCCGGACGCGCCTCCAACCCGGTTGGATCCGGAGGCCGGCACCAGCAGCACGCCCGCATCGAAGCCCGCCGGCTATCGTTCCGCCGACACGTACAAAGACCGCGCACAGGAGCGTGATTCGGCGCGGGAACTGGACCGGATGGTCGAGGATGCCGAATTCACCCGTGCTCGGAAAGACCTGGAGCGGGCCTTCCCCCGAGCGACAGTGCCCGAGGTCTCCGAACGTAAACGCCGGGACTTGCCGATCCCGGATTCGATTCGCCAGCCGCTGAGTTCACGTCAGCGCAAGGTGCGCTCGGTGAATAAGCACAGGGCGCAGTCGCGGTTGCCGGCGGTCGGTTACACCGCCGTGCAGACCCTGATCGACAACCCGGACCGGTGGAACAACGTCGGCGAAGCCTTGTCGAAGGCACGCGGTGACGCCCAGCACCTCGACGAGAAGACCCGCTCGCAGGTCCAGCGGGTGGACCGGGCAATTCAGACCGCGGAACGGTGGGGCGACCGAGGACACATCCTCTACTGTGCAGTCACCCTCCCGCACACGGCGCCGCAGGAAGCGGTCAACCTGCCCTCGACCCTGCAACCGGGATCGCGGTTGGACTTCGACCGGCACACGATGGCCACCCACGCGGTTCATCAACTCGATCAGACACTCGGGGAACGGGATGTGGTGTTCGAGATCGAAACCGACCGCGGCATGTACTTGGGCCGATCGGACACCGTCGACGACACCGCGCACCTGCTGCCACGGGGGATGCGATTCGAGGTGGTCTCGTCCGGTGAGGGGCGCTACCGTCGCCCGGATGGCAGCATCGGCCGGCGGATGATCGTGCAGCTGCGGGACGTCACCGAAGACTGAGGAGGTTCGAGATGGGACTGTTCACCGACGACAAGGGCCGCCCCGAGCTGGTCGTGCACCCGGACATCGTGCTCGGGCGTGCGACCTTTCGACCGGTCGACGACGAGCCCGAACCAGAGGAGACCCCGAAGCAACGCGGCCGCCGGGAGCTGAAGAAGCGAATGACCGAGGAGCGGCTCGCGAAACAGAAAACCGAAGGCACCAACCCCGAGAAGGGGTAAACGCCTCCGGCTCATCCTGTGCATCCGCAGTGTTCAAACTCTAGCCCAATCTTGCCCACGCACTAGACAGCCGGCCTTGTTCGAGCGGCCCCCGGCACCGCGATCAGCGGATCCGGGGGACGTGTCATCATCCCTGGTGAAAACCGCATTCCGTAGTGGTCGATGCGGCGGTCAGGAAGGGGCGCACCTCGAGCCACTCGTGGATCGGCTTGCCACCCGCCCCGGGGGCCGCGGACAGTTCGCCGGCCAGTTCGAGTGCTCGCTCGCGGGTCTCGACGTCGATCACCATCCAGCCGGCGATCAGGTCCTTGGTCTCCGCGAACGGGCCGTCGGTGACCGGTGGCCGGCCCTCGCCATCGTAGCGGACGAACATGCCCTCCGCGGAAAGTGCCTGACTGTCGACGAACTCGCCGGTGCTCTCGAGCCGGGCGGCGAAGTCGTTCATGTACTGCACGTGGGCGGAGATTTCCTCCGGCGTCCACTGGTCCATCGGTACGTCGTTGACCGATGCGGGCGCGCCGCGGTAGTGCTTGAGCAGCAGGTACTTGGCCATCATGTTCTCCTTTGGTGCGGTGTGGCCGTTGTGGCCGTTTCACTGCGGGGACGAAGCCGTGCGCGGGTTCTCGACATTCCGCGGTGACATTTCCTAGCTCATTTGTCGGAGTCGGGGGAGTACATCGGCGAGTTGCTCGAAGAGGGTGGGCCATCCGCGGCGTAGCCAGGTGAGACGGCCGCGGTCGAGGTGGCCACCGTCGATGAGGTGGGAGAGGCGGTGTTGCTGCTCGGGGACACCCAGCTCACGGAGTTTGGCGTAGACCGGGTTCACCGGCAGACGGTGGCGGGCGATGTGTGCCCAGACGTCGGTGGTGGTCCAGTTCCAGATCGGCCCGTACGCGGTGGTGCCGTCGGCGCGGGTGATGACGCCATCGCGGCGGCCACCTCGGGTGTAGAGATGCCGGCGGGCGGCGGATTCGTCGGCGCGCACACCCCACAGCTCGCCCGGTCCGAGCAGTGCGTGAGCGCGGCGAGCGGGTGCGGTGATCAGCACCTCATGCAGGTCGACGGGCGTGCCGACAGGGGCGCAGTGGTCCCAGTGGCCGGAGTCGGCGAGGACCTGCAGTAGTGGTGGGTCGGTGGGGATGCGGTGCAGGTCCAGTCGCCAGGTGTGGGCGAGTTCGGTGAGATAGTCGTAGGTTTCGGGATAGTCGAGTCCGGAGTCGAAGAACACCACCGGCACCTCCGGTTCGACGCGACGGGCCAGGTCGAGGACGATCAGCGAGTCCTTGCCACCGGAGAACGCGACGTACCCGTCATGGGCGGCGAGGTGCGCCTCGATCCGGGCCGCGATGTCGGCGACCGCGTTTGGTCCGGCCTTCACGGACGGTGCTCGCAGGCCGCGGAGCATCGCCAGGTCCAGGCCGGGGTCCGGTGCGTTCACCACAGTGGGCAGGTTACGGTGCCGCCCATGACCATTGCCGCTCCCGTCGATGTGGTGTGGGCCGCGTACACCGCCGCTGTCGGGATCCCGGACGTGGCCGGCGCACCTGATACCCGGGCGGCTGGGTGCGCACGCTGCGGCCACACCACCGCGGCGATGAGCCCGGTCGGGCAGGTCATATCACGGCGGTTCACCGGGTACGAGTCGTGGACGAACCTCGCTGGCCGCAGCCTGTGTCAGGTATGTGTGTGGGCGTACCGGCACCGTTCGCTGCGCACCGACGCGCACATCGTCACCCGGGACCCGGTGACCCTGACGCCGGCGAACCCGGCACTGCTACACCAGGTGTTCTCCACCTCGGTCGGTACGGACACCGCGGTGATCGCGCCACTGCGGCCCGGCCGCAAACACCTGCTTCCCGATGCCCGTTGGGGCACGGTCACGGTCGACGACACCTCCCTGACCTGGTCGGCGGCGGACGCGCATCGGCTGGCGGTGCTGCGCCGACTCCGAGCACACGGCTTCGCCGAGACCATGCTCCGCGACGACACCCCGGCCTACCCCGTCCTGAGCCGGGTCGACGCCGACCAATGGCCGCAGGTCTTCGACGACTGGCACCACCTCGCCCCGTGGCGTCAGGCCACCCCGTGGTTCGAGGTGGGTCTGCGCGCCAGCCGGTAACGGTGATTCCGCAGCTGAGAGGACAATTCAGCGCTTCTCAAGTGGGGGGTGGAGAACCCCTCCGAGATGCTCTCGGCGCGGTGTGGAGCGATCAGCGAAGCACCGTAGGCACAGCGAATCCCCGCGGTGCCTTCCGAGAGCAATCCTTGAGGAGTTGCAATGATCGACCCCACCTTCATCTGGACCTGCGCCGCCATCACTGCGGCGGTCGAACTGTGCCGCCGGTTCCGGTGGTACCGGCGCGCCCTCGCCCACCAGCGCGACGGCGCCACGCGTGACTGGTACAGCAGCGAGTTCGCGCTGAGGAAGACTTACGCCGCTCGGTTCGGCGCTGCGTTGACCGCGGTGGTCCTGTTCGGGATCGTCTTGACCATCGGGGCGGGGGTGGCCTGATCGGCGCTCGCCGCAGCAGTGAGGCCGGCACGGGTACACCCCGTGCCTGGCCTGTGCACTGTCCCCGGCTCGCACATGGAAGGACGAGGCGCGGATGCGCGCGCTGTCATCCTGATTCGGCAACGTCGTCAAGATCTCCGCACCGCGTGGGATCGGAAATGTCAGCGGCGTAGCAGGGTTCGGCCGCCTCCTCGTCGGGACGAAGGCGGCCGAACCCTCTACGCGCGCCGCATGAATGCCACTAATCCGCCGCCGCCACCGAGAAGAGTAGTGAGGGCGGTGGCGCCGACCACGGGGGCCGGGGAGTAGGTGATCACCGCGATGATCAGGCAGATAGCGGCGACGGCGGCGATGAACCACAGGAAACTGTGCCAGGGCGGAGCGCCGCTGGACTGCGGGTCGCCGTTGTTGATGGGGGAATGGGGCGGTACCGTGGTGATTGAAACCTCCAGATGTCTTCATCAGCGGGCAGATGTGGTTTCGAGAAGCGCCCTCGCCGACCTCTCACAGAGGCGAGGGCTTTCTCGTGTTCGATGGTTCTTCCGGGACGGAGTCGCCGTCTGTCGATGAGTTTATAGGTGCAGGTCACCTGTGAGGGGTGAAGGACTCGGGTGCGCTCATGGTTCGATGCCTGGCTGTATCGAGCGAATGCGTTCTACCTGCATCGACGTGTCGACCAAAGGCCGGCAACGCATTGTCGAAGTTGAGGAACGCATCGGATCGGAGTCAACCGGATCCATCTCGCCGAGCTGCGAGTGACGGCCCGCCGATCACACGGGACGCACAGGCCTCTGCCCGATGCCGAGGACGCCGTCGCTGGAGTCTTCGGCTCGAGAAATCTCGCTCGGTTCCCTAGGCTCGCGGTAATGGACACGACGGGGGAAGACACGATGTCGGTGACTGACCGCTGGCTGGCTGCGGTGCCGCAGCTGCCCCCGTTGATCGGGCCGGCCGCGCAGGTGGCGGAGCGGTTGGTGTTGTTGCTGCACTATGGCGTCGACTGGTCCGAGAACAATTGGGTGGCCTCCCGGCGGGGTGACTACTGGGACACCCTTCTGCCCACCCGGATCCGGTTGGCCACCTACAACAGCGTGAATTTGCATCAGTGGTGGACCGCGTCGGCGGCCCGGTTGGGGTCGAGCCCGCGCACCGATGAGCAGCGCTCCGAGCTGGCCATGGTGCTCACGAGCGAGCCGCGGCCGGTGCTGCAGGTGATGCGCGATCAAACGACCGCGCTGACGCTGCGGACCCGGATCGTGGCCGACGCGGTCCGCGCCGCCCGCACCGAGCAAGGGTTGGCGTCGTGATCGTGTCGCGGGTGTGGGAGATCGAGATGACCGCCCGTTCGCCGATCTCGCACCGCGGGGAGTTGATCGGGACGACCGCGATCGGCCGACGGATGAAAGTCCTGCAGGCGGACGGGTCGGTGGAGCTGGTCCCGGTCATCTCCGGCAACTCCTTCCGCGGCGTGCTGCGCCGAATCGGCGAGGAACTGCTGCGCGACGTCCTCGGCTACGAAGGCCAGCTGCCGCTGGCGGTCGCGCACACCCTCCGCAACGGCGGCGCGATCGTGAAAACCCAGGCGGAACCGATCACCGGCCGCCGCCTGCACCAACTCCGCGAGCTGATTCCACATCTGAGTGTCTTCGGCGGCGCGATCGGCGCCGCCCCGATCGACGGCTGCCTACGCGTCGGCCACGTGGTGCCAATCGTCACCGAAGCCACGCCGATCCTGCGCCGGGAGTACCCGGGCCCGTTGCCGTCCCGGTTCGACATCGAAGCCCTCGAGTCGTACTCGCACCTTGACGACGTGACCACCGGCCACGCCGGCACCACCGTCGACCCCGAGGCCGAGACGGGTGGGTCGGGGTCGCCGGTGATGCGGTACGACATCGAAACCCTCGCCGCCGGCACGCGGTTCGAATCGTGGGTACAACTGGTCCGCGGCTCGGACCTCGACCATGCCTTCGCTGCCGACGTGCTGGCCGAGTTCACCCGGTCGGGCTGGCTCGGCGGGCGCACCGGGATCGGGCACGGCCAGATCGCCACCACCATCGCTGACCAGGCAGGGGGTGCCCCGGTGGTCGATTGGCGAGAGATCGTCGCCTCCCGGCGTTCTGAGGCCCTGGAAACCCTGCTCGCACTCCCGGCATGACCCTTCAGATCGCTGCGGGGATGGTGCCGCTGCTCGTCCGGGCAAAGATGGCGGCGGGTGTCGCGCACGCGGTGCCGTGGGGGATCAGCCTCGATGGCCTCCTCGCCTCCGAGATCCGGGGGAACACCAAGGCCGCCGCCCGGATGGCGGGCACCGACTACGAGCCGTACAGCCCCGATACCGTGCCGGAGGACCTGGACCTGCCGCTGGCCCGCTGCCCCGGCGACGGCGCAGAGGGATGGCATTGGGCGGCGACATTCGCCTACCCGGAGGACGCGGTCCCGGGTCCGCATGTACAGTACTGGTCCGCCCGACCGGATCAGCAGGCCCTGGACCAGATGTCCGCGGAATTACCGGCGTTGGTGTCCGAACGCCAGGGCCGCTACCGCTCCCGCGTCATGCCGCTGCCGCTGACCGTCTGCCGGCACCTGGTGTGGCGGGCGGTCGGGGACCCGGCGGCGGTCGCCGAGCTACTCGCACCAATCGTCTCGATCGGGAAGAAGCGCAGTGCCGGGCACGGCCACGTCCTGTCCTGGGAGATCACCGAGCAGCCGGACGCCGACCCGTGGGAGTTCGCGCACCTGCACCCCGACGGCAGCCTCGGCCGCACCGCACCCACTGCTTGTCTAAACGCCGCCGACGACGTGCGTACCGGCGGGGAGGGACAGATGGGGTTGCGGCCGCCGTACATGCACCCCGCATGTCGTGCACAGGTGATGTTGCCGGCGACCTGAAGGTGGGCCGATTCCGTAGCCCGATCACCGCCGTCGACCAGGCCCTCAATGAGCTCAACAGTCTCGAGCGATCGCCGTGAGGATGTGATCGTTTATGGTCGCTCCATCGACTCAACTGCACCTCTTCGATTGCTGCGTGTCGCCCGAAATCCGGCAACAACTAGCAAGGATGCGATCATGAGGCCGGCCGCCAATCCCACGACGGTAAAGGTGATCCACGTGGGACCAAACTCAAGATGGAAATGGTCCGACATCTGTACCGGATTTGGATCCGGATTGGTCGGATCGCGGGGTTCCTCTTGGACGACGGAATGGAATCGGGGTGGCACGACATGGCCGATCAGCGCCACCAACAGACCAAATATTGCTCCGAAGACGGCGAAGAGAACTGCGAGCGAAACCTTCCCGGGCGTTCGTCGTTCCAACCCCCACCCGGCGCTAGCCAGAACAATCGAGTAAATCAGCGCGGCAACGACTCCGAAAGTGAGAAACCAGGCCGATGCCGGGAACCACTGCGGAGGGTCGTTGTACAGGAATCCGGTGATCACGTCGAAGTAGTACTCGTCGTCGCCATCGGTGGCAGGGGGAGGCGGTGACGGCTGGATGCCCACATTGACAGGCGGGCCAAACGGGGTCGTGAAACGCCACGCCAACGCCCCTAACGCTCCGAACAGTACGCCGACGGTCGCTAGGACCGCGACGAGACTCCACCCCCCTCGCGTTCTGATCAAATGAACCGCCATTCGACTGTGACCGCCTCTCCCTCAGCTCTCATCCGGGGGCTATCTGGGGTACTCGGCTGCAGCAGAGACGATGCTCGCTCCATCGAGGCGGACCGGCTGGCTTTGCATGTCGAGGGCAGGCCAGGCGACGGTCAATGTCAGAGCGTTCGCGGGCGGCAGCGGCCACACCCACAGGGGCGACTTGTAGTGGTATTCGCCCTCGTCGGTGAGCGACCACCACATCCCTTCGAAGATCAGCGCTGAGTCGGTCGTCGGCTCTGTGTCCTCGCAGTCAGGCCGCACTTTCTGGGTGGTCAACACGTGCTCATTCCCGCAATCGATCTCGATCGTCGGAAGTCGGTCAGTCGGGGTCTCGATCCGGCGCGCCGCCGACAAGTTATGCAGCACGGTACGGGCCGCATCGAAACCGTCGTCGACGCGACGCAGCCTCCAGCTGATCGTGATGTAGAGCCCGGACGGGTAGATGTGCAGAGGTGAGAGCACCGAAACCTCGAGCCCGGGACTGTCGAGAAGGGTGGCAGTGAAGGGTAATTCCACTCCCGGATCCGAGTCTACGTTCGGCGGAAAAGGTATATGTGGCACGATTCGCCGGGGCGCGTCGGGATCGAACACAACATTGGCGTCACCTGGGTTGGTCATGTTGAAAGGGTCCTCTTGTCCTGTTGTCGCGCGCAATGTGGGCCGATCGTCCGGGGAGCCTTGCCGGGCGCTGTCGCCGGGTAGGTGGATGGTCTACCCGGCGACAACGCGAGGCGATGCTCAGTTGGCGGTCACCTCAACCTTGAAGTTCGCAAGGATTACTGAGTCAGTCGGTCCGTTGTAGAACATCGCACCCCTTTGGAAACGTTGCTCGATCTGGCTCTGTGTGGCCCACCATCCTGTGCTGGCCATTTCGTCACTGGTCGGATATCCAAATTCTCCGGTTTCGTAGCCTACTTCGGCCCATTTCTGGAGGATGCGCCCGTGAATGACGTGGGCACCAGTCGAGGGGTGCCAGTAGATCACCCCGTCTTGGAACACCTGTCGTCGACCGGTGCCGTCCGGATTCACGATCTCGTCGGTGACGGGGTACTTCATGAACCCGCCCTCGTAGCCGACGTTCCCCCACTTGGTGAGAAAATCATGGGCGACAAAATGCGCTCCTGTTGCGCCCGACCAGTAGATGTGCCCGCCCATGAATTCGGAGCGTCGGCCATAGCCGTCCGGATTCACGAGTTCATTGGACTTGGGAAAGAGCAGGAAGCTGTTCGGGCCGCCAAGAGAGTTGTATTTATCGAGAATGGCGCCACAGACCTCGAACGGAGCCGGCCAGAAGACCTGGCACCCCGCTGCGGCTCGTGACATACGGAGGCGTGCCTCCATGGTCTCGGCCTTGTCGGCATCTTCTTTGCTGAAACCTTCCGGAATCTCCTCCCGATCCGAACGCATCTGGCCAGCGACAACCGTGGATTTCGGGTTCTCGGTGGCCTTCCAATCGCCCCCTGTTTCCTCTGTGGGGGTCGACGATGTCGGGCCGGGCGGGGTCGTGTCAGGAACAACCTCAGACGCCGGTGCGGACTCGGCGGGGAGGGATGTCGTCGATTTCGCTGCCGAACTTTCAGCGGATGCAGTCGTCTCTGTCGGTTCCGCTTCTGGGGACTGACTCTCGGTTGGCGTCTGTGTACCGGGAGGCGTAGACGGCGGGCATGGTGTGAGCGTCGTAGTCGGTGTTGGCGATGACGATGGCGTTTGTGTCGGCGTCGTGATGCAGGGGTCTGCGGGTGCTGACTGCGAAGGTGAGGTACTAGTCACCGGGGGCGAACTCGGACCCGGCGTTTCTGACGGTGGTTGGGCATAGGCCCAACCACCGCCCGCGAGTAAGGCGAGCGATACGCCGAGCGATGCGATTACGACCCGACTCTGATTCTTGCCAGTCTTTGTGGTATTCAATGTTAGTTATCCCCTTGCCGATCAGCAAAATTGGGCGATAATCCCACGCGCAGGTCTGTGCTAGCGACCTGACATCGTAGATGTCACGGCTGGTTGTACTTGCACACATTTCCTACAGATATGGGCTCGCACTTCGCTCCGGTTGTCCTTGCCGTCGCGGACTGCCAGCTTCCGTCTGGCTTTAGGGCCCAGAATGCGTACGCCGTGATGATGGAGTTACTTGCGGCCGATGAGTGCTCCCAGGTCTTGCGGCCGCTACTAGTGGTCTCGGTCGCCTGTTCGCCTCCACCGCGGACCGCGCCATCGATGACGGCGAAGACATCGATGTGTCCTCCTTTGAAGTTGCCGCCGTTAGGGGAGTAGGTCTTGTTCCAATCGAAGTTCTGTGTGATCGACCCCGGATTGGTGGTGACTCTGTAGGTGATTTTGTCGGTTGGGTCGCCGCATCCAAGTCCATCTGTGCGGCAGTAGCGTCCAATTATGTTCACAGACATATCTTTCCAAGCAGTGTTCTCCGTGATTGCCTGGCCGTTAACCGGGAAATTCCACGGCTCGTCATCGGGTATCTGCCCGTATGCCACAGGCGAGGCGAACTGTTGCCCGGCTAGCAGCAGGATGGATGTGAAGGCAATTGCCAGTATTCTGAGGGTCTTCAAAGAACAACCTCCTGATCAGAGCGTCAATCTTTGGGTTCGATACCGGTTTCGCTGCATCGAACCGTGATGAGTGGCGAAAGCGAGACCACATTGCGCGAGGTGTGTGGTGGATAGCGGTTACGTGCAGAAATCTGCGCATCGTGCAAGGTTTGGCATCTCGTATCTCCTTGCCCTAGTTGGGGAACGTCTGTCAGCAGCGGGCCCGTCACTGGTTAGCAACGTAAGGCAATCCCTCACAGGAATCTCTCAGGTAGGCGGGTGTCGGTCTGACAACAACCGGACAGGAAGAAGCGGTCTGTGCGCTTGACCTGGGAACCCGGCGGTTCCCTGGGGTTTGAGAATTCTCTAACGTCGCGCGTGTCGCGAGAAAAAGTCTACATCCCTGTTCTGCAAAGCTTTTCACGTAACGCTATCTGGCAATGTCCGATATTCGTGGCGCGATGACGGGCAACCGTCGTCGCTGGTCCGACGGGTCGATGGATGTGACCCAAACGTGTCCTCAAGCGATAACACCGCGTGATAGAGGGCGGCAAGATTGGGCTGTTCATTGACGGATTGTTCAGGTGACCGGAGGAGTCTGAATCGGCGATATCAAACGCCAAGAACGGTTCGCGTGTGCGGCTGGACGGCCGCAGCCTTGACCGGAGCGGGGCATGGTTGCGGCAACGCTGTCGCTGCTCAGGCGGGCCGGGTATCCCCCGGGTGCACTCGCAGGCTCAGGCGGCGGATCGCCAGTTCTATTGGCCGGCCCCGTATCGGGCCTGTGGAAGATCCGCGATGTGTTCAATTCGCTCGGTGCAACGAACGGGCGCAACCCTTCACTGCGTCACCTGGACACCCTCCGGCGAATTGTGCGACCACCACTGACGTTGAGGCGCCACCGGGCCATCTCCACGCTCACGTCGAATCGTGTGGCAGCGTCCTCGTTGCTGACACCGCGAACACCCAGAGTGCGGGCGGCCTCGGTCGGGATGAGCAGCTCGCCTGCCAACCAGTTCGCCTCGACTTCGTGCTCGGAGTTCGAGGACCGGCAGCCGTCGTCACTCATCATGGTGGCGGCAAAAGGGTGCTCGAGCACGACGTGGGCCATCTCATGACTTGCGGTGGAGCGGCGGCGCACAGTGGTGTGACCGTCGTTCTCCAGCATGACGATCACGGTGCCGATCGGCAGAACCGCTCCGGAGAAGGCCTCGGACCGCACGGACGAGAAGTGATGCAAGGCTTCGGCCGAACAGTCGAGTTCGGACAGACGGACAACATCGACGCCATAGAGTTCTGCCAGCGCGTACGGATCGAACCGTGCCTGTAACCCCAGCCCGACCTCCTCGCGCAGCTCCACAGCGAGTCGCCTCGCCTCCGCTTTGAAACCGCGTCTCATTGCTCGATACGGGCTGCTCGCGTCCTTCGGACGGTGGCTTCGATGATGTCCTCCAGGTACTCGACGTCCTCAGCCGCCAAGTCCTTGCGCGCCCGCAACAGCGGCGCCAGTTGTGCCACCAATTCAGGCTGGTCCGGTGTGACGGCGGTGTCGTCGTCGGCGATGAATTGCTCCGCCGGCATTCCCAGCCAGCGGGTGAGGGTGACAAAGCCGTCGGCATCGGGGCGGTAGCCGTTCCCCAGCCGGGAGAGGAGCGATGGACTCACCCCGATCTCCTTTGCCAGTTGGCGCATGGACTGACCTCGTTGTTTGCGCACACCGTCGATTGCTGCAAACAAGGCGGCCACATCGATCTTCGATTTACTCATTCTCATTGGTTTCGTTGATTCGTCCCACATCCCCAGTGTTGCAGGTTCGACGCACCGAGTGCTAGTCGACGCACTGATGTACAGTTGCATCAGTGCGTCGAACTCGACGCACCTTGGAAGAAATGGAGCACAAAGATGGCACAGATTGGAACTACTGCGTCCACGGGCGAAAAATGCCCCGAGAGCGGTGTCTGGGCAGTGGTCGGGACGCCGTCCACGACGGCGCCCATCGCCAAGGGCAACACCATGCCCCCGTACGCCGGCAAGGCCGTGACCTGGCGGCTGACCCAGCTCGCCTGACATCGATCGATCCGAACAACCCCGAAAGAGAGCACGAAATGGCTAAGAACACTGGTAATGGGTCCCGCCGCGGAGCAGTCACCGGAAGGTCACAGACAAAGACCGCGACTGGGTGGGTCAAGCGCGATACCGGCACGGGACGCTTCCTGGACCGAAAGGCGGACAACGCGCCGTTCAAGGGAGTGCGCAAGGAGAGCTGACAGAAAGTACTAACGGCGTTGGGGATGTAGGACCCATCCCCAACGCCGTTCTCCTGTCCCACACTACGCGACACGGCACCGACAGGTGAGGTGAGGGTTGAACACCTCATTGCATCTTGCTGGGGTCGCCGAGCCGACTCGGCTGGAAGATGACGGGGGCGAGAGCCCATGCCGTCACACAGAGAGCGATTCCGAATCCTGCCATTTCCCAAGGGGTATGCGAACCGTCGATCCTTGATAGCAGCGCGGGAACACCGGCGATCGCTAGACCACCGGCGATCGCTCGACGCTTTGTGGGAACCGGCGGCCAGATGGCACAGAACGCGACAACGGCGACCAGGAACCAGCCGAGGACAGTCTGAAGATTGTGCAATTGGATGGTCACCTCAGCGGAATGAGTAGGTGAGTAGGACTGTGTGTCCCATTGGCTTGTCGACCGGAACGTCACTATGGACGGGCAGGTACCGGGGCAACGTGTGACCGGCGGGTGACGACCAGGGCGGCAAGGGCTGCGGTGACGGTCGCGACGATGATTCCGATCGGCGATGGCGCCGCCACGGCCACCAATGGGTAGTCGTCTGGGGCGGGTAAGCCGTTCGACCAACCGAATTCGCGGTCAATCGGCGCGGAGATCGCGAAGAAGGTCATGGTCAACGGCAGCATCGAACCCGTGACCGCCACGAGTGTTCGGGCCGGTAAAGATGAGGCCGCGACCAGGCCCCGTGCGGTTGGTAGAGCGATCGTGTACGCCAGGGTGGCGACGATGTCGAACGTCGCGTTGGCGGACAGCAGAGCGGCGGCCGTAACCACGGCAAGTGCCATCAATCCCGCACCTGGCATCGGTCGACGCCACCCCACCGCTGCCCCAGTCCCAGCAGTGCAATGCCGTGGCCGCGTCAGCGGTCACGATCTACTCCGTGTTAGAAAAAATCCAATTGACGCACCGAAAATTGCGCCCGCGATCGGAATGAACACCAGTTCCCATGGGAAATAGAACGCCACACCTAGCGTCAACGGCTCTTCGGTTGAATTTGAAACCCTCAAATCATCAGGAATGAAGGACCCGAATACTGCCCACAGTGTAAAGGCACACACTGCTGACGAAAAAACAATTCCAGAGATTGCGGCGAAAGTGATTCTTGAGAGCAATTTAAGTACCTTACTGCGGCTCGGCTACTTGAGTTATTTGTCCGAAGTGTTAGGAATTTCGGAGGGAGGCCGTTGTCAGAATATGGCTTCTGACGCCTAGCTTTTGACACGATCTGGCCACGTGAGCTGCAAGGTGTGCAGCTATATCAAATGAGAACGCTTCGGGGATGGACACTTCGGACTTTATCCTCCCAGTGCTCCGACCCATCCACGCATCACGCGACATCTCACCCGGTTCTTGCAAAAGATATGAAGAATCACCAACAACATCTGGGGGTTGAAACCGGATGCCATCTCTGGCGAGCCCGCGATTTGCTTCCTCAATAATCTGTTGCGCATAGTGTAAGCATGAATTGTCTTCCCCACCGTCTATTTCGTATCGAAGAGTAGTGGCGGAACGTGTTCTAGAGAATTCGAACAACGGTGCTATCCAGCTGGGTCGCACAATTGGTCCACATCCAAGGGGAATCATTAGTTGCACGTCTGATAAATTATCGAAACCTTTACGCATCAATACTTTTTCGGCACAAGCCACAATCTGAACAATGGGGACAATGATGCGGCCGGTTCTGTTTGGCAATCCAACCTGAACCCACAGTGCACTGCCGGAGCGTGGCTGACCTTCACGGGTATCCCAGTCTCCTCCCGCTTCTTCCATTTCCCATAAGGGAGGGAAACAGGGTGCTTTGTCGGAGGACTCCGATCCACCCCAACCGAGGACACTTGCGTAGGTATTGAAGGCCCTGTACGGGTCGCAGTAGGTCGGATCTTCGTCGAGAACTTGCTGGCGACGGACATTGCCGAATACTGCAATAAAAAGCTCATCCGTCGCCAGCATTCTCTCACCTACTCATTACGCAACTCACGAACAGTTAAGCTCGAGGGCATTCCCGTAGTGCTTCGGTGAGTATACATCTGCTGCGCCCACCAAGGCTGCGTCAACCACAATCCTCCAGGTCCTGGGCCCCAGATGAATGCACCGAGAGTTGGCCGCGACCCAAGTTGTGCTACCGCTTCCGGGTCCTCTGTTCGATTCTGTATTGTAAGAATCCGCGCGATTCTGCCAATTTCCGTCAGCATCCAGGTATTGCAAGTTTGCCCGGAGATTGGCGCGAGCGTTCGACGGGCAATTTGCCAAAGGCTCCCACCATCCGTGGCTCGAAACAGTTGGCGGTACGACTACGCCGTCCTTTTTGCTTGTGGATATGTGTATCCTATCGTTGTTGAGCGTGAATAAGCAGTATCCTCCGCTTGTATTCTCGAGTTGGAGCACCGGTGATGACTCGATGTCGATTGTACCGCCCTGAAAAGTCTGCGAGAATTGTGCGGACGGGGTAGAAATTTGATCTGTTGTAGGATAGCCGAATTGCCCTCTTTCGGAACCGCTTTCAGACCAACTGCTTAGTATGTCTCCGGTAATTGGATATGCTCCAGTTGCGGGCGACCAGTAAATCACGCCATTTTGGAAGCGTGCCATCTGGCCTTGACCATCCGGGAGGGGGGCAATCTGGTCCTCAGTCGGGTAACCCAAGAAGCTTCCCCCTGGGGCTGCGCCGCCTACTGTATTCCATTTGTCCCTAATTGGGCCGTTTAAAACTAAGGAACCGACTGCGTTCTGAAACGCGACATAAATCGCGCCCTGCTGGAATTCTTGACGGCGTCCGCCGTCCGGCAACAAAATCTCATCGGTCGTAGGGTACTTCAGGCGACCGGCCTCGTAACCGTTGAGGCCCCAGCGGTTGAGGAAGCTGTTGACCACGGGGTGCGCGCCGGTGGCGGCGGACCAGTAGATCGGTCCGTTCAGGAACTGGGTGCGCTTTCCGTAGCCGTCGGGGTTGGTGTATTCGGGTGAATTCGGGTAGGAGAGGAAGCTTCCCGGCCCGCCGAGGGAGTTGTACTTGTCCCTGATCGCCCCGCACACCTCGTAGGGGAAGGGCCAGTACGTTTGGCATCCCACCGCGACTCGGGACATCCGTTGCCGTGCTTCCATGGTCTCGGCCTTGTCGGCCATTTCCTTGGTTGCGCCCGCGGGGATTTCTTCACGGTCGGATCGCATCTGCCCGGGAACGACCGTCGACTTCGGGTCCTGGGTCGGGGCCCAGTCGGGATCAGGTTCGGCGGTCTTCGAGGACAGCTCCGGATTGTCCGGAGCGACCGGCTGATCGGCCGGCGGGTCTGCAGGTAGCGGAGCATCGGCGAGTGCCGCTGGCGCAGGTGCTGCCGGTGTGGCGTCCGCTGGTTGCGGAGCGGCCGATGGTTGAGAGGATTCCGAGGTCGGCGCTGGGCGGGCTGCCGTCGACGTGACGGATTCTGAGGTGGGAACCGGAAGGGCTGTCGTCGTCGATTCGGGTTCTGTCGGCACTGTGTCACACGACGGCGCAGGCGTCGTCGTCGGTGTCGTCGGTGCTGCTGTTGTTGTGGGCTGTGCGTTTGGCGTGGTCGTCGCGCACGGATCGGATGCGGGTTCGGGTGATTGAAGTGGCGCGGCTTCCGGCACACCCGACGGAGTAGGAGTGGGGGTGTTAGTGGGTTGTGCGGCCGCGAGCCCTCCGCCCGTTGCGACCAACACCGACGCCAGTGCCGCTACGACCAGCGTCTTTGCTGGCGAATATCGTTTCGGGCGTGACAAGTTCAAGTACTTCGTGGTTCTGGCCATCTGACGCCCATCTTCTTTTGGGGAATTCGGTCAGCGGCGGGCCCGTCGCTCGTTAGTAACCTAAACCAATGATTCACAGTTTGCTCACAGGTAACAGGTGACGCTTCTATAACAAAACGGGGCGGCTGGTTTGATCCAGCACGCGTGCGGGGCGTGAACCCAGAGTATGGGGGTGCACGGCGATCGTGTTGTCCGCCGCGCGAGGTAGGGACCGTAGTTTTCATGGAAGTGAGAGGACTTGTCTTGATGACAACTAGTTCGATGTTCGCTCGGTCGCGTTCGATGGTGTCCGCGTTGGCGGTTGCCGGTGCGGTAGCGGGGGCTTTATCGATGGGCACGGTGACGGCCGCCGCTGCTCCTGCGCCGGGCCCGGTGCACGTGCAGGCGGCCGATTGCAAGGGTTACTGGCCTTCGCCGTATCAGGTGTGCGGAGAGATCAAGGATCTGTACGACAGCCTCGGCGGCCCGAGCAGCAGCCTGTCGTTCCCGAAGGGCAATGAGGTGACCAACCCGGACGGCAGTAAGCGGCAAGAATTCCTCGGTGGTGCGATCGTCTGGACCGCGGCGACCGGTGCCTACGTGGAGTAGGCATTCTCCGGTGGTGGCTTCTCGTCGTTCGTCGACCGTGAGGCCACCGACCGGGCCCGTGTACTCGCGGTCACGTCTCTCGCGTGACGCAAACGCACATGCGTCGGTGGGACCGCTTGAACGAGTTTGATGTTGTGAACAGGCAGGACTGTCGGGGCTGAGGCGAGGAGAAGAACGTTGAGCACAGCACCGGATCGCACCCGGATGGAGTTTCCGGGTATCAGTTCGCGGGCGTGGGAGCACCCGGCGGACCGCGCAGCGTTGGTCACCCTGCGCACGTTGAAGGGGTTCGACACCGTGCTGCGGACCCTGTCGGGTTTGCTGCAGGAACGTCAGCACCGGTTGATGTACCTGGGCACCTCGGTCCGGGTCGACGGTCGCCAGTTCAGCGACCTCAACGATTTACGCGCGGACTGTGTCCGCATCCTCGGCGCCGACGAGACTCCGGAGCTGTTCGTGTTGCAGACTCCGGTGGTGCAGTCCTTCACCATCGGCATGGACAGACCGTTCATCGTGGTCACCACCGGGTTGCTGGACGTGATGACCTACGAGGAACAGCGGTTCATTATCGGCCACGAACTGGGCCACGCGCTCTCCGGTCATGCTGTCTACCGCACGATCTTGCTGCATTTGATGCGACTGGCCGGCACGATCGGCTGGATACCGGTCGGCGGGTGGGCGTTGCGGGCGATCATCGCCGCCCTGATGGAATGGCAACGCAAATCCGAACTCTCGGGGGATCGGGCCGGGTTGCTGTGCGGTCAGGACGTGCACACCGCGCTGCGGGTGCAGATGAAATTGGCCGGCGGCTCGCGGGTCAGTGAGATCGATATCGACGCCTTTCTCTCCCAGGCCGCCGAATACGACGCGAGCGGGGATCTGCGGGACGGGGTCCTGAAACTGTTGAACATCGAGCTGCTCGCGCACCCGTTCTCGGTGCTGCGGGCGGCGGAGCTGAAGAAGTGGGTCGACGGCGGCGGATATGCGGCGGTCCTGCGCGGGGAGTACCTGCGGCGCGGGGAGGACGATGACGCCCGGATCGGTGACGAGTTCCGCACCGCGGCACGCACGTACAAGCAGAACTTCGATGCCTCGAATGATCCGCTGATCCGGATGCTGCGAGAGATCGGCACCGGGCTCGGCGGGGCGGCCACGGTGGTCGGAAACGGTGTGGGGGAGGTGGCCACCGACATCAAAGACCGGTTCAACCACTGGCGCCGGGGGTCCGGGAACAACAATGAGGGGCCCGAGACTCCCGAATGATCACCCAGACGCACCGGGTGCGGAGCGGTCGTCGTAACGCCAGTGCCCGCTGTCGTGATGAACAGACGGGCCGGTGCCGGCCGGGAACGAAACAGGGGTGGGTATGCCGTATCTCGGGTTGATCGTGCTGATTGTGTGGGTGGGCTGTCTGGTCGACGTGATCTGCGCCGAGGAGTATCGGGTGCGGCACCTGCCGAAGACGGTGTGGTTGATCATCGTGATCCTGCTCCCTCTGGTGGGGTCGGTGTTGTGGCTTGTGGTAGGCCGTCCGCATGGCGGCGGGTGGTCTGGGCCGCGGCTCACCACGGGTGCGTCGTCGGGGTTCCCGGAGTACGACCGTCCCGGTCGGCAGGCCGGCCAGCAGTCTGAATCGGATGAGGAGTTTCTGCGCCGGTGCCGTCAGCGGGCCGAAGAACAGCGCCGGATCGCCAAGGAGCAGGAGAAGCGGCGGCGCGAACAAGGTGGCGACGACCCCAGCGTGTGACCGCGGCCGCAGCGGGTTCGCCGCTTAATCTGGGGTGATGAAGAACCAGCGATGGTTCGGCGCCCTAGTACAACACCGGAGGGAAGAGCTGGGGCTGACCCCGATCCAGCTGCACAGGATCGGTGGTCCGTCACTGGAGACTCTGGCCAAGATCGAATCCGGTGAGGGTACCGTCAAGCACACCACTCTGGTCCGGATCGATCAGTCCCTCGGCTGGCCCGAGGGCGCCTCCCTGCGAATCCTGACCGGCACCGACAGCGTTGCTCCGCCGGAGATCTATTGGGGTCGCACCCTCACCGCGGCGGACACCCTCCCCGAGGCGGTCGACGGCAGGGGCGTCGGACACACCGCCTCTGCGGATCCAGCCTTCGGGGATGAAGCACGGGAGGTCGAGGATCCGGCTGCGCGTGCCGGGCTGATCCGGGTCCGGGTGGATTTCGAGGCGTTCTTCGTCGACATCGGCATCGACGGGGTCGTCGAGGCAGAGAAAGCATTGATCGGGTGGGAGCTCGCGGCGGTCGACGAGCAACTCGCCACCCACCGGGAGACCGCCACCGACCAGGAATCCGAGCGAGCCCATGAGCAGGTGCAGGCGCTTCTGCGGCGCAGAGAGGTTCTCGAAGCGGAGCTCACCGAGGTCGAGGAGCGCTACCTGCGCGATGTCGCCGCGTACACCGCGGCGTATGCCGCGGCCGTGGAGGCCGAAGCCCGGCGATTGGGGTGGACCGGCCCGGTCATCGTCGAATGCGTCGGCGCCGGCGCCGGCGCCGGCGTCACCGAAGCCGACGCCGACGCCGCCGACGCGGTCCGTGAGTTGGTCGAAAGGCTGCGCCGGCATGCCCGGACTACCACTCCGCTCCCGGGGAGTTCCTACGGCACAGCACGAGCGTATTCGGAGATGGAACGTCGCGCCGCCGACGACTACCGAACCCGACTCCGACACAACAGGACCCAGCGGTCCGTACTGACCTCGCGGGTCATACGAAGTTCGGATTGATTCAGCGGAGGGTGAAACAGACCGATGACATAGAGATCGTAGCCATCGGATCGCCGTCATGGCCCATTGGTGTTCAAAGGTAGGGCTCCGAAGGCCGATAGGTTGCTCTTTTGCTGGCGTTCTTACCAGTCTCAAGATTCTCTGTCAGGCTGGTTGCATGCATGAGTCGGTTTTCGACCTTGTCGACCAGTTCGGGGCAAGTTTGTCTCCGGCGGTTGACTCTGTCCTTCTCGCCAATGAGATAGTGAACCGTATAGAAGCGCGAGCGAATCTGCTTCGCCGACACGTGCGAGCCTATTCAGAAGGCCCGGGTGGGAACGAGGAATTGCTCGCTAACGCGCGTGGGGAACTGAAGGCTACCGATGCGGAGTTGCTCCATTGGAGGGTGGTCGCCGCTCGACTGGCGGGTACGGCTGTACCGAGCGATCCCTCGCCGATTCCCCCAGGCGAATGGACGGCGATCTCCCCAGACGGGGACGAGAGAGTGTGACGAGCTTTCGATCGAGATGCCGCTGTATTCCACGTCGGTGTGGTCCTGCCCGCAGACGGAGGCGGACAGGACCACACATGAAATCACAGGTTAAGGAGATGGTGACCGGACACTTCTACAGCGTGCCGTTGACCCAGTCGGGGCACCATCCTTCCCCGGCCTCTGATCCGGTCTTGCAGTATCCGGTGACAACGCCCTGAGCAAATTCGTCAAGATGGCCATCTTCGTCCATCGCAACCTCCCGAGTACGCACAGCTGCTCGGATGATCGTCTGACCTCTTGCTTTGAACTCCGCCTGGTACTCCAGGCGGTCACCAATGGGTACCTTCTGGGATACGTTAATGATCTTTCCCATCGCGTCCAGATCAAGATTGTGGTCGACAAGTGCATGCATCCACCCAAACGCCCCATGACCGGGGGTGGCCTGTGAATTCTGTCGGCCGAACCGTGCAACGACCGTCCTGTCATACGAGTCGGGCCATGCTTCTTCGCAGTTGAAGGGGGTTCCAGGGTGCACTGTCTCCGCTGGGCATTCCGTCTCCCGTGGCTTACCTGGAGAAATCTTGACGACACCATCTCCTGGTTGGTCCATGGTTCTGGCCGACGATCCATCCTGCGTGACGAACCAGTTCGCCTCGGCAGCCCCTTGCTCTGCACTCCATAGAATCATGCCGGCCTCGAACTTGTTCATTCGCGTGCCAGCCACGGAGAGTTCTGGAGGAGGGACGATCTCGTCGCTGAGCGGGTAGCCAAGCGAGCCCTGCTCTGCGCCGAGTTCATTCCATTTAGCGCGGATCGCTCCGCGGATGGCGTAGGCCTCGTTGAGTTTCCAGTAGATGGCGGCGGTATTCTGAAACTCTTGACGCCGCCCGGGCGCAGTGCCTGGGTTGGCGATTTCGTCGGTGGTGGGGTATCCGAGAGGTCCGGCTTCCCAGCCGTTGCGTTGCCAGGCGGCGAAGAAGTGGTTCACCACCGGGTGAGCGCCGCTGGCGGAAGACCAGTAGATCGGGCCATTGTTGAACACCGACCGTTTGCCGTATCCGTCGGGATTGGTGAGCTCGTTGGAGGCGGGCCAGAGCAGGAAGCTGTTCGGGCCGCCGAGGGAGTCGTATTTGACCCGTATCAGCCCGCACACGGTGTACTGCCAGGCGGGCCAGTAGACCATGCAGTCGGTGGGAGCGGCGGCGGCGAGGGCGGTGGTGGCGGTGGTGGCGGTGCTGCGCGACCGGGACGATGCCTGGAGTTTCGCTTCGGCGATCTCGGCCTTGTCGGCGTCTTCTTTGGTGAAGCCCTCGGGCAGTTCTTGGCGGTCCGAGCGCATCTTGCCGGGCACGATCGTGGCGTTGGGGTTCTCGGTAGGTGTCCACTCCACGAACGGTTGCTTCTCGCCCGGAGCTGGCGCCGGTGCCTCGGTAATGGGCGAGGTGGCGGGCACCTCACTGGAGGGAACCGGTGTGCTCACCTCCGCGGACGGTACCGAGGGTGTCTCCGGTGCCGTCGGCGCCGACTCCTGCGACTGCGGTGCTGGTGGGGTTGCGGTGGAGCTGTTCGGTGCCATCCGCTGCGCCGGGGCCTCCGCCGACGGTGCCGACGGTGTCGTTGTGGTCGTGGTGGGCGCCGTGGAGGTGGTGGTGCCCGGTGTCGGAGTTGGTGTGGTGGTCGGTTGCGCCGCGGCGAGACCGGCACCGGAGGCGAGCAACGCCGACGTCAGCGAGGCGACAACTAGGGTTTTCAGCGGTGAACCACGTTTGGGGCGTGGCGAAACCACATTTAGTATTGCGTTAGCCATCTGACACCTGTCGTCTCTGTGGGGGACTTCGGTCAGCGGCGGGCCCGCTCGCTCCTTTCAACCTAACCGATCATGCTCAGGAACCACTCAGGAATCATTAGCCCCTCCAGTAACAGCGGGCGAAGTGTCCTCTCCGACACTGGTGAACTGCACGTTCGGCTGGCGCTTCCACTCCAACGGCCGCCTCCGGCGTGTCGGAGAAACCGGGAACAGATTGTTATGCAGTGCTTTACGTCATCTCGATATGGTTCGCGCGCCCGGGGAGGTACTAGGCGTATATGCCGATCGGGAGAACGGTAAATGATCGGCCCTCGATCACTGCAGGGAAGTGCAAGTCGAGGGGTGGTGCGGCTGCTTCGTTGCGGTTGAGGTGGTCTCTGACAAAGGCGGTGACCTCAGCATCGTTGAGCCTGTCGACGCTGCTTCCGAGGCTGTGGAAGAGCCACCGCACCCAGTCGGTGTCGAGTCTGCGCAGGAACTTGTTCTTGCGGAGGACGGGGATGTCGGTTTCGGGCGAAGTCACGACTTTTCCGAGCACGGTGAATTCGCCATCGAGCAGTCTGTCCGGATCGGCGGTGGTGAAGTGCTCGGTCTCGCATACCACGATGGCGGTCAGGCCTGATGCGATCGCGCAGTGGAATTCGATGGTAGTACTGCGCCGAAAGTCGGTGTGCAGTGCTGTGGTAATCGCCCGGGCGAAATCGGCTTGCGTGGTCGCGTTCTGCTCGGCGAGTTCCCATTTGTATTTGAGTTCATCGACGTTGAAGGTCTCCCCATCAACCGCAGGCCGACGAGTTCGGGCTGCGAACCGAGCGACTTCCGAGATGAGATCGGGGCTGGCGATGTCGAGGATCGCGCTGATCGGGTCAGGGTTGAACTTGCCGGTGAACTTGACGATGGCGCCGGTTTCAAGGGGCTCGGCATCGTCGGGAGTTGCGACGGTGGTGGTGTGCTGCTCGAGCAGCTCGTGCAACCGGTGCAGGTGGAACGCCATGTCGTAGGAAACCGACAGCCTGTGTCGGGTGGCGCTTGTATTCTTGTCGGTGGTGGCTTTGTCGAGATTGCCGCCGACGTCGAGGCCGGCTTCGCCCAGTCCCGGCATGGCGGCGCGGGCTGTCAGGTGGGTCTTTCCGCCGCGACCGCGTTGGTCTCCGTGTTCGACGCCCTCGGTGTATTCGCTCTCGCCGCTCAGGGAGATGCCGGAATTGGTCGCTGACTGGGTCAGCCCGCCGATGAAGTCCGTGTTCTGGTATACCGCGACGTAGGGGGCGATTTCGGAATCTGTCACGGGTGAGATGGTTGCACAGTTAGCCGGTTCGTCGAAGGGTCGACGCTACGGTTCCCCAAAAAAGAAGCCACCGTTCCCCGGAGGGCGACGGCGGCTTCGAAAACCCGGTCCAAGCCGGGAATATGGCACAAGTGTAGCGTTCGCCGCGTGCTTACTCAACTCACGCCCCGGCAGCAGGCGGCGTTGACTGCCACCACGGCAAATGTCCGTCTGGCACCGTTCCGTCGTACGTACTCGGGTCACGAGGGGCCGGCGGCGGCCCTATACCTTCTCGACGCGAAGCTCGCCTCGCATATCCACGCTCACCTGCGGATTGTCGAGGTTGTCCTTCGCCAACAAATGCATGTGGCTCTCAAGGTTTCGTACGGAGCGCGCTGGTTCGACAGCCGGACGGGGGCGAATCTGTCCAGCGAGGCCAGCAAGAAGGTGCGTGATGCATACGACACTCTGAGGCCGCAACGTCAGCGTCGCGCCGCGGCTGGCCGCGCAGCGCCGGCACAGACGCAAACACCCTCGGCGGACAAGGTGGTAGCGGCGCTGATGCTCGGTTTCTGGGTAGCGCTGTTGCGCACACCGAACGATGCCGATCATCAGACGACGTTGTGGACTCCCGCGCTCGAGGCATGCTTCAACGCCAATCGTCGGCCAGGGGCGCCGGCGTGGACGATGAGCATGACGCAGAAGGCGTGTCAGCGGTTGAATTGGGCGCGTAACCGAGTCAACCACTGCGAAAGCGTCGTTTTCGGGTTTCCCCAGCCAGGACAGGTGCAGCACGGCCAGATCCGGTACAGCCCGAAGAGCATCGTGGAGGAGTGCCGGACCCTGGTGGGGCGGTTCGATGTAGATGTCGAGGCGTGGATGCGCACTTGCACGGTGGTCGATCACTTGATCGCCGATCCTGCCGCGCAGCGTGCCCTCGCATACAGCGCCGGCCAGCAGGGTAGAACGATTCGGTAGGCGGCGAGGCCGGGTGAGTCCGTCACCTGACGTCGGCGCCGCGGCTGATCGCAGTCGAACCACCCTCTCGCTGATTCCGACCGAGCGGTAGGCGCATGTGGACGGCGGGGCAGCGTCAGAAGGGAGGACCGTCGGGCCAGGTCCCGGTGGCGGGCAAGGCGTCGTTTGGGAGCGGAAGGTTGGTAACGACATAGAGATTGAGGATGTCGTCACGGTCCATGAACAGAATCTGACTCCGTTTGGCGGCATCGAGCTTGTTGCCGAGCCAGTTTCGGGCCTGCTTGGTGATCTCGCCGCCGGCCACGATGAAGGCATGGTCGACCAGGACTCGCTTTCCGATCTCGGGATCGAAAATCTCGTGGCCAAGCATCATCAGCGCCTGGTTGTGGATCTCGGCGACGTTGGCGTTGCCGGTCTTCGTCATTCCGGAGGAATCGAGCTTGCCCTTCTTGGCCTGAATTCCGAAGTAGAGGACGTGTTGGCTCGGCAGTGTGTAGCGCATCCACACGTCCTTGCCGTACTCGAGGGACTTGTCCTTGTGGCCGGCGGCGGTGATGCGATGAAAGCCGAGCTGTCGGAACAGAGGGAGTAGGACCTCCTCGATCAGCTGGTCCTCGGATGAGGTATCCAGATAGGCGATCAGCAGCTCCCGACGCTCGCGTTCGGCGGCGGAGAACGGTCGATGGGGGTTGGGGCCGGGGATGGCGATCGTGTTGGTGGGGAGATGTCGCAGGTAACAGATCTGGTCAGGGCCGTAGAACGCCTCGTACTGCTCTCGTTCCAACGCGACGTTGAGTAGCGAGAGCGCTCCGGGTCTGTCCGTTCCCTCGTTGAGGGCATCCTTCGGTTCCATCAAGTGGCTGATGACCCGGGAGAATGTGTCGGGCAGAGTCGTCGCACCCGTGGTCGGTTCCTGCAGGATCTGGGTGAGGACGTCGGCGACCCAGTCGCGTCGCGTTGACCCGTCGTGGCGGTAGTCGGTGTCGAGGTCCTCGAAGAACTCGGTGAGCGACGAGCTGGTCCGATACAGAAAATGGGCGTCCTCCGACGTGGCGTTACCGCAGATCATGTCCGCAAGTTGCCTCAGTGTCCGCTTCCTGAACTCCACGGTGCCCTTCCCCTCATAGACGTAACAGCGTAGCGCGGGCGACGCCTCGCGTTCACTGTGCCGGCCCGTGGGGGACCGTCACGTCGGTGGTCTGTCGTAGGAACCGGGCACACTTGCGGTATGCGGATCTTCATCAGCAGCGTCCGGTCAGGTCTGGAACCGGAGCGGGACAGCCTTCCCGGCCTGATTCAGGCCGTAGCCCACGAGCCGGTGCGGTTCGAGGACTTCGGGGCCCAGCCGCACCCGAGCCGCGAAGCATGCATCCGAGGGGTCGACAGCAGTGATGTTTATCTGCTGCTTCTCGGACCAAAGTACGGGCACGTCTTTCCCGAAACCGGGCAGTCGGCCACTCACGACGAATGGGTAGCGGCCCTGACAAGGGGCATGCCGAGGCTGGTCTTCCGGAAAGTTGGTGTGGACTTCGAACCGAAGCAGGACGAATTCGCTCGAATGGTTGGCGACTACAGCACCGGCAACTTCTACGGAGAATTCACCGATGCGGTGGACCTGCAATCCAAGGTGGTCCAGGCGCTCAGGACACTCGACACCCTGCCGACAGCGCTGACCTACGAACGACTCACCGAACCAGTTGCATTCGCCTGGAAAGACCAGTGGGATCGACCTCCTGCCGGACCGCAGAGACAAGACCCCTACGTGGAGCTGCACGTACGCCCACTCGACGGCGAGCCCCGCTCCGCCCGGCTGATGCGCACCCTGCCAGAGCAGCTCATCAGTGCGCTGCGAACAGCGGGGGCTCTGCCCCCGGAGGCAGGGGCGAGCCCGGATGCGACCAGTGATGCGGTCGTGGTCGAGTTACCGACCCGTGGTCCTGCAGGGTTCGAACAGACGCGCCCGACCGAGCTGCGGGGCGTGCGGGTCGACGGCACCGGGCAGTGCTCACTGTGGTGGTCCCTGCCGTACGACAGCCTGAGCTCGATCATCGACGCTGAGGAACTCACGGCAACGACAGCGAGGCATCTTCGACTGATCGGCGCGATGAAGCTGTTGACCGGAGAGCGTTTTGCGCTCGGCATCGGGTTGGGCGGAAAACAGAGATCAATTACTGAAGACAAGGTCACCGGTGTACCCCGCAGCCGGGTGTCTCTCGGCTTCGGTAGCGTCCCGACCGTGCGCGTCGACCCGGACGAGAGCCTATCGGCCGCCGCGTTCGATCGCGGTGCCGAAGAGTCCGCGCAGGTCCTGGTAGCGGGCCTCCTCGACGCGTTCCGCGCATCCACCCGATGACAGTCCTACCTAGGGCAACGCGCACCCGACAGGGCGAGGTGATCGCGGACGTGCCTCACTCCGGGCGGCGCGGTTACTAGTACCCTCTTCCGGCCTTCTGAAAGCTGTTGGCGTATGCACTGATGAACTGGTTCGCTCGCTCGGAATCACCGCCGCGCTGCGGGAACAACCAGGAGTAGCGGACGGGTGTCAGTCGCGGCAGACCTGCTAGGAAACAGCTTCCAGAAAGCCGCTCGCCAAGCCGCCACCACGATTTGGTGACGTCCGTGTCGGCCAGGATGTCGGTGGGCCGATGTAGCTTCTGCGCGTGACTACCGACGACTTCGTCACGAGCGCGTCCTCCGCGTTCGTCGGCGCCGAGGAACTGAACAAACGTGCCGTCCCGCTTGGTTACGCCGTGCTGACGTCAGCCCACGGGAGACTCGGACGCGAGGATGGTGAAACATTCGAGGCTCACTACTCCGTGCGCCCCTTCGGGGCCGAAGATGGGGGAGAGGATCGTTACTTCCCCGACCTTGAGGCGGTCGGTAAGTACTTGGATCATCTGGAGACTCTTCCGTGGTGGCGGCTGGACCTCAACGATGGCTCGGTGGAGGTGGACGGTGTCGAGCTGACGGTCACCGACAAATCGAGTGGCGAGACGATCTATCTCGGCGGCGGCTGGAAATGGATGATCACCGGGTCGATGACGTCTGGCCAGGTTATCGGCGAGAACCTGAGTCAGCTGCAAGTCCGCGCCGAGGATCCTCCGAAGTTCGGTCGCTGGCGCAAGGTTGGATGACGGCCCGCGTCTCCGCGTCACCTGCACCCGGGATGACAGAGCCGGCCGCACCGTACCCGCGGCCTGCCTGCACGAGCGCGGCGACGTGCGAACGGGTGCGGAGGGCCGGATGGGTTGCGGCCGCTGTGCATGCCCCGTACCCGTCGTCGCCAAGTGGTGCTACCTGCAACGTGACCACAGGTGGGACCCGACAACCGTTTCCCGCTCAAGTGGACTTTCTGAGGGTGCCGCTGAGCGGAAGTTCGGAGCCGCTAGGGGAGACTCTTGGCCATGGATGAGACCATGACCGTGCCGCCGATTCTGTATCACTACACAGACGCCGCGGGGCTCGCCGGAATTGTGAATCCGTCCTCGTGGCCGGTCAAGTACGAGAACAACAAGCTCGCGTACGGGGTTGCGGCGAAGTTGTGGGCATCGGACGTGCGGTACATGAATGACTCATCCGAGCTGAAGTTCGGGGCAGAGGTGTTTCGTGAACAGTTCACGGCGGCTGCCGCCGATCCGGCAGTGAGCCCGGAGTTGCGTGAAGTATTCGCCGAACTCGCGCGCTGGTTTGATCCCGACAGATTGTTCGAGTGGGGACTGCGATGCTTTGCCACCTGCTTCTGCAAGAAGGGCAATCTGCTGAGCCAGTGGCGTGGTTATGCCGGTGGCGTCGGTGGGTACGCGGTCGGGTTTTCCGGGGAATCGATTGCCCTCAATACGTGGGCATTTCATCCAGGAACCACAGTCATGGGTACTGGTACGGTGCGCGCAACACTTCGACAAGTGGTGTACGGCGAAGACGAAGCGAAGAAGGCCGCGATCCAGTTCGTGCAGGGGGTGGTTTCAGGGTCTGGGTTCCATGTCGCCGGCCCCGACGGGAAGCTCGATATGTTCATGCTGGCGGCGTCGGCCTTTCGAGAAATCGCGGCGGTAAAGGACTCTGCATTCGAGCAGGAACATGAATGGCGCCTGACAACCGAGGGCGACGTGAAGTACCCGGCGAATCTTCGTGCAGGTCGGTCCGGGCTGTTGCCCTACCTGGAGATGGCCGTGAATATACGAACCGAGTCCGATGCGTCTTCCTGCCCGACGATCTCACGGTTGGTAGTGGGACCGGGTCCTCACCAGCCGGCCCAGGTGGCAGCGGCCCGAGAGTTACTGCGAAACAACGGGCACGACCCTGAAGTGGTCGTTCCATCCGACGTCCCCTTCCGGGGGTAATCGACCGAGCAGTGCACCGGTCGGCATCCGCGCCGCTACCGTCCTCGCAGGAAAGGCGTCGTCGATGCGACGACGGGAACGTTGTAGCCGTTCTCGTCGAGGAGACGCGCGGTTTCGTTGAGGTCCTCGGTCAGCTTGGTGGGGGTGTTCCGCGGCCCGATGCGGACGGCGAGGATCGGAAGTGCGAAAACGGTCTCGGTTGCGGCGATGAGAGTGGCATCGTGATCGGTGGGGTCGCCATTGACGAGTTCGACATACTCAACGGTGCGCGGCCCGTAGGCGCTTGGCCGTTCGTGTCGCGTGTCAGACGCCGGATTCATCACGGCGATGCGGATCTCTTCCTCACTTTCGTAACCTTCGTGCTTTTGCCAACACAGCTGTCGGAGTGCAACGTTGAGCGCGTACTGGTTACAGATTTCCCGCCGACGGGAATCGCGTTCGGATTTGAAATGTAGACGCTCCTGCCCCTTCAGGCGTAGTTCGGTGAGCACCTTCCGGGCATGCGCCAGCGACCGCGGATCGGCGATGGCGGCAGCCACCATGATCCCGCGGACGGTGTTCTCATCGACGAAGGCATGCACGAGCACCCACCTTAGAACCGTGCCTTCCGGCAGCGTGTCCCCACGGTGGCCGGAGCAATGCGGGCAGTCAAAACCGTGCGGCCATGATCGTTCTGGCCGTGGGGTCATCGATGCGACTAGCTGGATGGGGGCCGGCGTACGAGGAATCTTTCGACGCCGGGGTACTTCTCGCCGAGCGAGGTGCTGGTGAACCCGGTCTTTTCGTAGAAGCGCACTGCGTCGGCGTCGGTTTCGGCGGCGAGCGGGATGTCGGGATGGCGTGCGTGCACCCAGTGGATGAGGGCGGTGCCGATGCCTTGTTGCCGGCAGGTGGGGTCGGTGGCGAGGTGCAGCAGCGTCAGCTGATCCGGTGTGGCGCTGTATCCGATCACACCGACCGGCAGCCGGGAGGTTCGGGCGACGGCGAGGACCGCGGATCTGGTCCGGTAGGGCACGAGTGCCACGTCTAGGCGGTCCCGATCTGCCGATCCGACCGCGTACGTCAGAAGGCGGATGATTCCGTCGGCGTCGGGATCGGTCACGTCGATAGCGGCCGGGGTTGCGCTCACGTGGCCCACGGTAAGGCGGGGTGCTGGACGCGCCGTCTGCGGGACCCGACGAGTTCGATTCCCCAGGAACCTTCGACCTTCATCCTCCCTGGCACCGGTCGAGGGCGTCCCAGGCGGCGCGCTGCGCGCACAGTTCACCGATGGCGGCGACCGCGGTGTCGGTGTGTGGGTCGACCCACACCGGTCCTTCCTGGCGTAGGCGGGGGTAGAGGATGTGCCGTCCTCGCGATGGCCACTGGATGAATTCGTATCCGGTCAGCTCGCCTTGCGTGGTCTCGGCGACCCAGACCGCTGTCTGCGGGTAGGGGGCATCCATCGATACGCCGTGGCAGAGGTTGAACCCACCAACCCCCGGTCCGCGCCAGCCGATGGTGACGGCGTACTGGTCGCTGATCGCGAGTTCCCACACCAGACGGTGTACCTGCACGTCGCGTCCGTATCGCAGGCACCGCAGGTCGCGCACAACGGCTGCGATCGCGAGCAGCCACGGGTCCGGTGGCTCAAAGCCGGGGGTGTCGTGGAAGTCCGGACCGTCGTCGGTCATGGCGAATCGCCACACCAAACTGTCCTGGTTCCACTCCGGCATCGGCATGGAACCCATCATCGCCGTCGACGACTCCCCGCGATGCGCCTTTGCCCTACCCATCCCGTGCCCCGGCACGGGATGGGTAGGTGGCGTTTTACGTGCTCGGGGGCTTGATTCTGGGGTGTTTTTGTGAGCGGTATACGGATCGAATTCGTTTGTTGTGCAGTGTGTTTCGGGTTGTTTGTGTCGGTGGGGTGGGCTATGTTTTCGGTGTCCCAATTGATGCGGGACGGAGGGGTTGACCACCCTTCCGTTCCGGTGAGCCCGGGGTGTTGTCCGGGGGTTTGGAGTTGTGATGTCTGTGGACGTTGCAGTTGTCGAGAACGTGACGAGCGGGGCGGGTGTAGCTGCCCCTGCCGGTGGGGTGTTCCCGGCGGATGGGGTGTTCGTCGAGGTGTGTGAGGGTGAGGCGTGGACGGCTGGCTGGCTGGTCGCGGACCGCACCGATGTGGCGGCGTTGTCGGTGAGCGGTGTCGCCGAGGACAAGCGTCTGGTGTCGGTAGCGTTGGTGCCGCTCTCACCGGATGCGCCGGTGTGGCAGGGCCGGGTGCACCCGGATCAGGTGGTGGTCGCGTCGTTGCAGCGCCCGGTGCCGGTGTGGTGGGAGCGGATCGCCACGTCGTTGGCGGAGGCGATGCGCGATCGCCGGGAGGTGGCGTGGCTGCGTGAGCACCTGCAGGCCAATCAGAAGGCACACGCGGACTGGGTGGAGCACATCGCGAAGGACGCGGGCACCTGGGCGGATGAGAACAACTTGTGCAGTGAGTTCGATCGGTTCATGGAGGAGCACGGGCTGCCGCCGCGTAGCCGGGAGTTCACGGTCGAGGCATTGGTGACGATCACCACGAAGGTGTCGGTGCCGGTGTCGGCCCGGTCCGAGGAGGTCGCCGAAGACGAGGTGGACGGGGAGGTGCTGGCGCGGGCTTTGGGCCGCCGGATCAGTGGGTTCCGCCGTCACGGTCTGTAGTTGCGTGAGTACACGGTGACGGAGGTGCAGGCATGAACGCCGTTACCAGCACGCAGACCACGGTGACTGTGCAGGCGGTGCGGATCGGTGTGGACGGGCGCCTGGAGGTGATCGACCTCGGGGCGGAGGTGAGCACCGGGGCGGCGATCCGGTCCGCGATCGGGTGCCGTTGGTTCGACGTGGTGCGGCTGACGCCGGATCTGGATATGTGGGTCGACGACGAGGGCGCAATCCAGGCCGCCGCCCAGGTCAATCTGATGGCGACGGCGATTGCGCGCGCCCACGGGGCGATCTGGCAGCCGTTCTGCGGGGCCGTGGTGTTCGCGGCCCACGACGGCAACGGCGCGACGGTGGGCCTGTCTGACGCCCAGAAGGATGCCCTGCTGACCGGTGCGGTGTTCGCGCCCACCGTGAACCACTGACCTCGGAAGGAAACCCCACGATGACAACAGCGACGGCGAACACGAATATCCCCACCACTGCCGAGGTCTACATGTCGCAGGGCGAGCGCGCCCTCAATCGCGGCACCCACTTCATCGAGGAATCGATCTGGGTCTACCTGATGCGCGACTGGGACGGCATCGATCGGTGGGTGCTCGATCCGGTGACGGTGGATGGCTGCGGGCTGGACTCCGGCCTCGAGAACGGTGCCCGCAACAGTGAGTGCATGTGTGAGGACAAGGCTGAGTGCAACGCGATCCGGGATCGGATGGATCGGGCGGCCCTGCCTACGGCGGATGATCTGTTGCACCTGTTGGCGGAGTCGCTCGGTTACACGGTGACGAGGGCGGTGCAGGCGTGACGGTGGAGGCGGTGATCGTCCGCGATCCTGATGGGCCGACCAGCGTGTGGGTGTTCGTGGGCGGTGAGCCGGTCGAGGCCGTGGAGAGCTGCATCGATGCCGGTGCGGGCTGGGACTGGGACGACTGGTGCGAGCACCGGGACGAGATGCTCGCCGGTGCCTCTCCGGCGGCCCGTGAATTGATGCTCACACTGCTCGACGGTCCGCCCGGCGGGGTCTATGTCGAGGGCCGCGACGATCGGCCCTGGCTGGACCCCGCAGCCTAGTCCGCCTCTCTCCGTACACGGCCCGCACCCGACCCCTGGGGTGCGGGCTGTGTGCTGCGTGTGGGCGTAATGGTGCTGTGACCTGGTGTGATGACATGTCCCCGGTTTGTGATGTGGGGGTGCCGGCGACGTGCCGGGGGGCACGCGTGTGTCTGTTTCGTCCGGTTTGAGCCGTTTTTGAATGATGTTGATTTACAACATGTTTGGATAATCAATTGGTGAATAAGTTTTTACCCGTGTTGTGCACAAATGTCAGGTTGTAAGGTTCGTAATTTGTTGTTGATCAATAGTTTTGGGTGTTTTGAGATTTTCGATTGTTTTGGGTTGCGTGGGGGTGGGGTGGTATGCTGTGGGTATGACATGGAGCGGCGAGGGAAGGCGAGTGGGCGGCGGGTCAGGCACGTTCCTCCGCCTCCCCGGCCTCGTTGGGGTGTGGGGGACCGGATCAAACGTTCCGAGTAAAAGTGCAGGTGAGAACCTAATCTTGGAAAACTCAGAGGAGCGAAGCGACTCGATCGACGGCAACGGGAATCGGCCCACTGCGAGCCGCGCAGCGGCTCCCTGGCGGGGAGCGAAGCGACTCGCCCCGTCTCCCGGCGCGGAGCGCCGGGAGCAGCGCCGCG